>CAYMER010000163.1:0-5176 GCA_964389345.1 uncultured bacterium
GTTGCCACTGCATGGGCTGCTGAATCTGGCAACCATCGTCTGGTTCGCATTGCAGGGTCGGGGAAGGGTGATCCTGCGTGCCAAGCGCGATGCTGTGTTGGGTGTGCCAAAAATGTGGCGCAAGCGTCAACATATTCAAAAGGTCCGCGTGGCTTCCATGCGTGAGATCTGGCGACAGCTCGATAAGCTTATGATCATAAAAAAACTCGGCGGGAAAAAGATATGAGCGCTGTTCTCTCAACCATTGTTGTTAATTATAACGCGGGTCCGTTGCTGCGCCGTTGTGTCGACTCACTACTGAATTGCCCGCTCGAGATCGAGATCATCGTGGTGGATAACGCCTCGACGGATGGAAGTTTGGATGCCTTGCAGGGGTTGCCGCGTCTGCAGATCATTAAAAATCCGGCCAACGTCGGTTTTGCCACGGCCTGCAATTGCGGGATGCGTATTACTTCTGCGCCTTTTTTATTGTTCCTTAATCCGGATTGTTCCTTCATGCCGGGTACGCTCGCACGTTTGCTCGAGGTTCTTCGCGGGGAGGAGCGTGTGGGTATGGTGGGAGGCTTGCTTGTGAATTCAGACGGAACAGAGCAGGGCGGCGGCCGCCGGGCGGTACCCACTCCTTGGCGTTCCTTTGTTCACGCGTTCGGTTTGGTACGTTTTTCAGATCGCTGGCCGCGCTTGTTCTTTGACTTTTACCTGCACAAACAACCGTTGCCCGACCGTCCCATCGAGGTGGAGGCGATCTCGGGGGCCTGCATGATGGTCCGGCGTGAAGCGATGCAGGAGGTCGGAGAATGGGATGAGGGTTATTTTTTGCATTGTGAAGATCTGGACTGGTGTCAGCGTTTCCGCAGGAAGATGTGGAAGATTTTGTTCGTTCCATCGGCCCAAATCACCCATGTGTTAGGGGTTTGCGGCAGAAACAGGCCGGTGTTTGTCGAATGGCACAAGCACAAGGGAATGATGCGATTTTACCATAAGTTCTACCGGCACCAATATCCGGGGGTGTTGATGTGGCTGGTTGCGGCGGGTGTGTGGCTCAGATTTTGCGCTGTAGCTGCTTGCTACTGGGGGAAGCAAATCGGCCGGACGTTCGGGGTTGGGCGCAGCTGATGCCAATGTGCGAAAAGGCGGGGTTTCAATGATAAAGAGATTTTTCGATGTCTTTATATCCGGAGTGGCTTTCATCGTGCTGTTGCCGGTTTTCCTGCTTGTCGCGTTGACTGTCAAACTGACGTCGCCGGGGCCTATTTTTCACCTCTCTGACCGGGTCGGCCTGAACAACCGGATCTTCCGGATGTTCAAATTCCGCACGATGCGCGTGGGTACGCCTCCCGTGGCGACCCATCTGATGACTGATCCCGAGAAATACCTGACGCCGGTTGGAGCCTTCCTCCGTAAAACCAGTTTGGATGAACTGCCGCAACTCCTGAACATTTTAAAGGGAGATATGAGTTTTGTAGGGCCGCGGCCGGCGCTCTTCAATCAGGACGATCTGATTGCACTGCGTACAGAAAGAGGCGTCCATCGGCTCATTCCGGGGATCACCGGCTGGGCGCAGGTGAACGGCCGGGATGAACTTCCCATTCCCGTCAAGGTGGAGTTTGATGAATACTATTTAAAGAAAAAATGTGTACTTTTGGACCTTAAAATTCTAAGCTTAACGCTCCTAAAAGTTTTGAGTAAAGACGGCGTTTCGCATTAACGCTGACGGCGTACTTGGTACTTGGCACATAGTATTTGGCAGGCAGGTGGTATGTCGATAAGGCGTACATCGTATGTAGTAGGTCGTAGGTGATAGGAAAAAATAGGCCTTTTAAAAAAAATAAGAACGGACGGATCATGGACCTCTCGGAAATTAAATTGAATTTTGAGAAGTGGCGTCGTTTTTCCATCGTGGCGACTCATCTTTCCTTCATTGTCCTGGCTTACATTCTCGCTTTTTTGGTACGGTTTGATTTCTCCTTGCCTTCAGAATTCATGCCCGTTTTTTTTCAAACGCTCCCGCTCGTGATAGTGACAAAGTTTCTGTCGCTCTATTTTTTTGATCTCTTTCGCGGTCTTTGGCGTTATGTCGGGATCGCCGATATCGTGCAAATCCTCAAAGCCAGCGTTGTTGCGACGGTACTTTTCATCCTCGCGAATGTCTTTATCCGGGGAGGAGCCATTTTTCCAAGGTCCATCTACCTGATCGATTTCATGCTGTTTTTTTCGCTCGTCGTTGGCATCCGTCTTCTCACGAGGCTGATCAAAGAACGGTATCGAGGGTCGTTGCTGCCGAGAAGTCAGGCCCAAGTGCTTATTGTCGGAGCGGGACAGACAGGTGTTCTTGTCCTGAAACAATATCTCAGCAATCCCGGCGCGGGGAAAGTCGTCGGGTTTATCGACGATGATAAGAAAAAACATCACGAATCAAGTCTGGGCGTCAAGATCCTGGGGGGCAGTCACGATATCGCCCGGGTCGTTCAAAAATTTGAGGTGGGGGAGATCATCCTGGCCATCCCTTCCGCGACCGGGGAACAGGTCCGGAGCGTCCTTTCATGCTGTGAAGCGACGGGGGTCAAGATTAAAACGGTTCCGGCTCTTGAGAAGATCATTGATGGGACCCTCGAGGTTAAGCCGCGGCAGGTGAAGTTGGACGATCTCCTGGGGCGGGAACCCGTTACGATCGATAAAGAACATGTTGAAATTTACCTGAAAAACAAACGGGTGCTCGTTACCGGCGCGGGCGGGTCCATCGGCTCCGAGCTTTGCCGCCAGATCCTTCTCTACAATCCTCAAAAAATCATTCTGCTCGATCACAACGAAAATGATGTCTATTTTCTTGAGATCGAACTCCGGGCCCTGTTTCCCGGTGCCGATTTCAGGACCGTGATCGGAGATATCCAGGACGTGGGACTGCTCCGGCAACTCTTCAGGACCTACAAACCGGAGGTCATCTTTCATGCCGCCGCGCATAAACACGTCCCGCTCATGGAGCAAAATCCCATCGCGGCCGTGAAGAATAATGTTCTCGGGACGCGAAATCTTGTTTACGCCGCGACTCATTATGGCGCGGAGCGGTTCGTCCTGATCTCGACGGACAAGGCCGTCCATCCGACCAGTATTATGGGCGCGACCAAGCGAATGGCTGAAATGATCCTCCAGTCCAAGGCGGGAAGAACTCCGACGCGCTTCATGGCGGTCCGGTTCGGGAATGTGATCGGTTCGGCCGGCAGTGTGGTGCCTTTATTCAAAAAACAGATCGAGAACGGCGGGCCTGTCACGGTCACGCATCCCGAGGTTACGCGCTATTTTATGAGCATTCCGGAAGCTGCGTCGCTGGTTCTGCAGGCGGGAGCTCTCGGAAAAGGCGGTGAGATCTTTATTCTGGACATGGGAGAACCGATCAAGATCGTGGACCTTGCGAAGAACCTGATCACGCTCTCCGGCCTCGTCCCCGGCAAGGATATTCCGATCCAGTTTACGGGCTTGAGAGCGGGTGAAAAACTTTATGAGGAGCTCCTCCACGACACGGAACACGATACGGTGACCCGGCACAACAAGATCTATGTCTCTCAACCTGAAAAGTTCGAACCGTCACGACTCAGGTCACTCGTGCGGCGGATGCATCATCACATCAAGCTTGCGGATGAAAAAAAAGTCGTCCAGCTTCTTACGACGCTGGTGCCCATTCAAAGAGCCTCGGCCGGAGACCGGCCGGAACCGGAGGCGCATCGCCCATGAACAAGGAAAAAATCTATTCCATCACGGAGACAATGAACGAGTGGGCTTTGTACGCCTTCATTTTTTTTTCGCCGTTGGGGAACGCGGGGGGAGAGATCTGCTTCGGACTTCTTGCGCTTTGCTTTGTGATCCGGAAAATACTCCGCCCTGACTTTTCCTTTCTCAAAAAAACAGAACACTTGTGGCTTTTACTCTTTTTTGTTTTTTGCGGTCTGTCCTTGATCAACAGCGGCCCCTATCTTCAGAAAAGCTTGAAGGCTTTGTTCCTGAAATGGGGCGAATACGCTATGGTTTTTTTGCTCGTCCGCGAAATGCTGACAAACCCGGTGACGCTGAAGCGGGCAGGATGGGCCATTCTGACGGTGGCCGCTATCATCGGGATCGATGGCCTGATCCAGTTTTTCACGGGGCACGATCTTTTCTACGCCCGGCCGGTTATCCCGTTCGCCAATTTTAACGCCCTGACCGCCCAATTCAAAAACAGCAACAACCTGGCTTCGTACCTGGGGTTCGTGACCCCGGTGGCTCTCGCCATGGCCGTGACGGCAACAACACAAAGGTCGCGCTGGATCTTTTGGCCGCTCACGATCACCCTGGGCGCCTGTCTTTTGCTCACTTTTTCGCGCGGGGCCTGGCTTGCACTTCTCTGCGGGCTGCTTCTTATGATCGTGATCTCCCGGCCGTGGAAAATGCTCCTTTTAGCTTTGCTTATTTTTGTTATGGCGATCTTTATCAATTCCTCGCTTTCGGCAAGGGCCATCCCGGTCCTTTCTCTCGCAACGGGCCAACCCACCGCTGGTTTTTCTGAACGTTCCGAACTCATGGGGATAGGCTTTCAGCTGATCCGGGAAAATCCATTCTTTGGAAAAGGGCTGGGGACCTTTATGGATTATTCCGGTCAACGTGTTGTGAACACGCACGCCGATTATGCCCACAATTGCTATTTGCAAATGTGGGCCGAGTCAGGGATTTTTAGCTTGCTCGCATTTCTTCTTTTTTTGGGGATCCTTTTGGGAAAGGGCCTTAAGGCTTTCAAAAGAAGCTCGGACCCGCTTCTCTTGGGGCTCCTCGGCGGGATCTTTGCTTTTTTGATTCATAGCTTTTTTGATACTCAGTTCTACTCGGTCTCACAATCGTTTCTGCTTTGGTCCATGCTCGGCGTCCTCGCCGCCGCTACGCAAAACAATGCTCCTGCTTCAAAGACCCGGGCTTAAAAAGATCTTTAAGACCGGGTCTTGAAAAGGAATTCTCAAAAAACATTGAGTTTTTTGCGGTTGCGGTTTAAGATTCTCGCTCGCAACTTTTTACTTAACGAACGAAAGGCTTCTCATATGGAAAAAGCGGCTCTTTCAGTGGTCGTGATCGCGAAGAATGAAGAAAAGCGTTTGACAGAATGTCTCAAGAGCGCTGAGTGTGCGGCGGAGATCGTGGTTTTAGACGATATGTC
>CAYMER010000164.1:0-6833 GCA_964389345.1 uncultured bacterium
ATGCTGCCGCCAGAACCGGACCTTGGACGCGGCAAGCGTCCGGGAAAGAGGGTCCTCGCCTGAAAGCGAGTCCCGGTAGCTTTGCAAAAGAGATTCATCGCCCTCCCGGGACCTTGCGATGAAATGCAGGACCGCGCCTTCGGGAAGCGCGTTTAAGAACTTTCGCGTCCGGTTCTCGAAATCGAGAATCGTTTCGTCGGCCTGAAGCAGGATATCCCTGGGCTCGATCGCAAAACCCATTCCCAAAACGCCGGTCACGCCGATCAGGATCCCGTTTTCGATCCTGTAGAGATCGATCTGACGGAAAAAAGGCAGCCGCGATTCTCTTTGGATCAGGTCCCTCATTTTTGTCAGGAATGAAACGCTCATTCGAAGATCTCCTTTTCAGTTTCCCGCTGCATGGGGTAGCCTTTGGGACGGACGAGAAATCCCGCGACGGAGCCCGTCCAGTGCGGGGGCTTGTTATTTTTATAAAGGCGCAGGAAAAAATATGCGCCGAGAAGAAGCGCCGTGTTCACGACGAGATTCGCCGAGAACGTGAAAACGAGAAGAAAAACGGCGAGGAGCAGGAACAGGTCGAAGAACTCAAGCCCGAAGATCCTGTTCGCCGTTCTGATCTTTCTGAACCACTTCACGGTGTGCTTCATTTTTCTCCTTAAAAGCGCGTGATACTTTGAATAAAATCCAGGACCGCCCGGGCCAGCATGATGAGCGCCCCGCCCCCCGCGGCAAGGGCGCCGCGCTGCATCCCGCGTTCATCCCCAAGAGCCATGGAGACACCCGCGACCGCGATCCCGATCACGAGCACTCCCGGCCCCACCGTCCGGATCAGAAAATCCCCGATCCCCGTCAAAAAGGAATCGAGGTCGGACTCCGAGCTTGCCTCCGCGAAAGCAACGGTCGCCTGGAGCATTAAAAATGATGCCGGCAGCACGATCCTGAAAATTTTCTGCTTTAATTGTTCGTTCATTGTTTCCCTCCCCCTCGATATCAGGAGGGGGTGTGCTAACGGCGGTGAAGGCCATCAAGGCCTTGATTCCGCATAAGCGGTGCCGTGCACCCCCCTCATGGGACAGTGAGTTAAGAAAGGGGCGTTCAATGTTTGCGAACATTCTTATAGCGAAAATATTTTTTCACGAACACGCTGGATGACCCTTTGGACGCTTCTTTGCACCTTTCCAAACCTGACCGCGATCTCTCCCGCCGACAGTCCCTCGGCGAAATAAAGCTTCAGGACGAGTTTCTGTTTTTGGGTGAGGCGGGCATACCTGGATTTTCTCAGGAGCGTCTGGTTCTCCCGGCGTTTTGAGAGAGCGCGCGCAACCACAAGGTAGAGGATCTGGCGGAACCTTCTGACCGTCACAGGTGAGATATCCAGCAGATCGGCGGCCTCGCGGTTCGGCAGGCTGCACACAAAACAGAGCTCGTAGACAAGACGCTGCCGTTTTGTCAGGCCGGCATTTCGGATGAACCGCCGCAGGTGGCGAAATGAGTTTCTCGCCGTTGCGCGCGTAGAAGCCGCAACTTCATGATCTCCTAATTCGTCCGCGGGCGACCTGGAAAGAGACGCCATCTCTTTCTTTACTTCGTGTTCAAACGGGTCCAGGCCCGGCATCTGCCCGGCGTCTTCGACCCGCATAAAATCGACCGCATCTTCAACCGCGCGGATCCGCTTACGCTTCCCACTCTCCTCCTTGGATCTGTTCTTTTCGAATTTGTAACGCATTTTTCTCCTCGCTTTCCGCCGCGAGAGGACTGAAACGAAAAGAAAAAAGCGGACAGCGAGGAAGAGCCGTCCGCTAAAAAAAACACGTCAAACCTGGAAGCGACACACGATGGACGTGCGGAAAAACAAAAAAAGATCTTTATGGGGAGAAAATGTTACGTGGGATACCCGAAGGGAGGTGGGCTGAAACTGGACACACGCCAAGCGTGACACGGAAACTCTCCGCGCTGCCGCCCGTTCCAGCCCCTAAGCGGCACTTGGGGGTAATCCGGATCGAGACGCCGCGCAATGGGCGCCTGCCCCCGGGCTTACCTCTCACGGTCGGGGTTCATGCCCCGCCGCAAGGTGTCATGCGCGCGTTCAGCAGGAAGTATCCAGTGACCGCCGCGCAACAAATAGATCCGGCTCGGTTTGTCCGGATCTGTTTAAAAACCTACCCGTTCAAATGAAATTCGTCAAGGAAGCCGCTTTTTCATTTAAGTAAGCTTGCACAAGATGTATCAATTTATAGCCCTTTTAAGCACAAAAAAAACGCCCTTATGGGCGGAGGAGCACTCTCCCCCGCCCATAACAAGATCCCTACTTTTTCCGGAGCTGTTTCGAGATCCTTTCGACGGTTCTCATACCGGAATCGACCTTGTTTGGGATCGTCTCCCAGCCGAAGGACCTTCCTGATCCCGGGGCGCTCCCGTAAGGAGGCGCGGAAAACGGAGCCTGCCGTACCCCTCCCGGGTCAGGCGTGCTTTGAGTGAAGGCCTTCCACCCCGAAAGCACCGGTTTCCACGCGAATACCGCGAGAAAGATCCACGGCAAAAGCCACAATCCGTAGCGAACGGCGCAAAGACACGTCTTAAAGATCAAAAGCAAGACGCTTTTGTGGAACTGAAGCATTTTCCTGATCTCATTTTTCAAAAGATCCTTTTCCATATATCACCCCTCCCCCTGCCGCTTTGTTTTGATATCCGAATCTGGTGACAACAACAGCGATAGCTTGACCGCGTCCTTTGCCGTGTATTTCAAATTGTGCAGATGCAGATTCCCGGTTTCCGGATCTTTCAATTGAGCGGCGATACTGGCCTTATGGACGGTCATATAATCAAGCTCCCGCCCGCCGAATTGCTTTTCGAATTGCTTGATCCATTCTCTCAAGCTCACACTCCGTCCCTTGTCCTTGGCATGATCGCTCATGGTTTTTCTCCCTCTCATTAATAACGCGAAAGGCGGAGGCCTGAACCTCCGCCCTTCGCCGTGTTTTGAAATTGCGGTTAAACGGTTAGACCCCAGAGAGCTGGAAGAGCTCCCCCGTTTTCCCGTCGTCTTTCTCCGAACAATCAAAACTGCAGGCCTCGCACATGAACCGGCGGCTCATGTCGTCATAGAAGAGCTCCTCCGCGGAAAACTCTGCGTCGCAAATCGCGCAGGGGATCTTCGAACGCTCGTTCATTCCGGAACCATCCAGAAGACCGAAATCCTGAAGTTCGGTAAAGGAGAAAAAACGCGGCGGACGCTGGCAGCGGAAATCATCCTCCCCCCATCCCGCCCCCACCAACCCCACATACGGTTTCATCGCGCACGGGACTTTTTTCATCCGGCTTCTGGAATTGAAGTTCCTGACGTCCGCGATGTAGAGATGGTCCTCCAGGATCGCCCAGACAGAACCCTGAAGGCTGTTGCGCGCGAGGGCGTACTCAAGGTGCTCGTGATCGCTTGACCAAAAGAGGGTCGTGAGACTCGGAACATACGCGACATGGAGCGGCCTTTCATTGTTCCGGATAAGAAAGAGCCGCCAGGGATCGCCTTTGAGAGCGAACCCGAGCGCGAAATCCCCTTCCATCTCCGTGAGTTTTGCGGCCATGCCCTTCGCGCCCGATTCCCCGTCAAGCACCCGGAAGATCGCTTCGCTATCGACCGGCGTCTCCGCCGTCTTCGAATATTTCTTGAGAAGCGTTTCACGGTTCATGAAGTGTCCGTTATGCACCCCGAGGAAATGCTCCGTCTCGAAAGGATGGCAGTGTTTATTCTGCACATCCCCGATCGTCGCAAGACGCGTATGCCCCAGGCAGATCTGCGTTTTATCACTGATCTCGCGGATCATCCCCTGGAAACGTTTCGTCCTGAGAAGTTTCCCCGACGGCGCCGCTTCCTTGAAGAGTGTCCACTTTGAAGGGGACAGAAGCGCGATCCCGGTCCCGTCCTTTCCCCTTTCTTCATTCTGGAAAGCAAGGTCCATGACCATCCCCCGCAATTTGAAACGCTCGAGCACGCTTAAGGCCCCTTCTTTTTTCGCAAAACCGTAGATTCCGCACATGGCAGTCTTCTCCTATTGTTATTGAGTGGTTGTTTTTGTTTTGAATTTAGAGGCGGGACTTAAGCGGCGGGAAGAAGCAGCCGTTCGGGATGGAACTTCTGAACGCGTTCGCGCACATACCGCGCGATCTCAGGCGTCAAGCCAAAGAACGTCACGAACATGTCGAGAAGCTCCGGGAAGGCACCCGGCTTCGGCATCCGGACTTGTTTCATCGCCTGGGCCTTATCCACGATCGCCTGGCAGATCACGATAAAATTCATGATCTTAAGAGCACTCAAAGTCCCGGAGTGATAACGGAACTCAAGGGAGCGCCGGTAAAACCACGAGTGGATATTGAGCCCGTAATAGCGGGAGTGATGGTACTTGGACTTGAGGTCCACCCTCCGGCTCCCCTTAGGACCGTACCAGAGCCTCTTAAGCGCTTCCTCGTCCTTCGCGCCGATCCGGAACCTCGATTTCGGGAACCTCTCGAGCGGCACTGAATAACTCCCTTCATGACGCGATTCCGGAAGCATGGCGTAAAGCACCGGCTCGAAATACCGCGTGATCTTGAGGAGTTTTTTGATCTCCATACAGCCGAGATCACGGCCGTCGATATGCACGTGAAGCCCGCAGTCGCGGTTCACGAAATACCCCCACACCTGAAGACCGCCGGTGAATTTCCGGATCGCCTGGAATCCTTCGTCGCCCTGAAGGATCGGGCTCACGTACTCGCGCCCGTTATCCCCAAGAGACCCATCCGTCACCTGCTGCCAGTTCTCGAGCCTCTCAGAGGGCAGATGATCCGCGTCTTCTTCCATCATGGCCTCGATCTCGATCCCGTATTTTCTCGGGGAGCGGCATTCGTTGAAACTACCGCCTGAAAATTCCTGGTACCGCGGCAGTCTCCCTTCTTCACGGTTGTTCCAGCAGTCATCGCAAAACGGCTCGTTCTCTTCGTCCCGGAAACAGGAACCGGGATCGATCTGGTCCTGACACGCGCTGCAATGGGTCACACGCTCGTTAAAACAATTCTCGCAAAAATCCCTGTCGTGCAGCTCGGAATAATTCGCGTGATCCGTCCTGATATAGACCTCGCAACCCGAGCAATAGCGGAACCTTTCATCGAAGCACTTCTCGCAATAGATCCCGTCGTTCACTTCAGTCATGGCGCTTCTTAAGAACCTCTCTTTGCAGTGATCGCAAGACGCCACCCGCTCCTCAAAACAATCCCCGCAGAAAAGCTTGCCCGCATGCTCAAGGAACCCGGTCTCCGGTTTCCCCTTGCCGCAGTGCGAGCACACTTTCTCCGCGGACACCTCCGGCGCCTGCAGAACCTCAACATTCGTCGTCATGTGAAATCTCCTTTGAGTTAAAAAAAACGGGGCGGCATCCCCGTGAGGAATACCGCCCGTTTCTTGTTTTTAGATAACTGCCGGAATGCTTATTTCTTTTTCACCCATGAATCCCACCGGATCACGAGCTCGTGCATGTCTGACAAAAGAGCAAGCGTCCTTCCCATGCAAAGCCTGCTTCTCCAGCGGATCTCCTTCCCAAGCGCCCTGTGCATTTTGAGAAGTTTCCTGTGAGTTCTTTCTGTCAAAATTTTTCCCATAGATCCTCCCTTGAAAAAAGACGGGGGCGAAAAGAGCGCTCCCGCCTAAAGCTGGCTTCGTTCAGAGAAACTGAAGTACTGGTTCTCGCCGATGATGATGTGATCGAGAACCCGGATCGAGACCGTCTGGCAGGCCGTCTTGATCTTCTGGGTGATCTCGTAATCCTCGCGGCTGGGTTCGGTTTTCCCGGAAGGGTGGTTATGAACGAGGACAAGACGCGACGCGTTTTGAAACAGAGCCTCTTTGACAATCTCCCTGGGATGGACAGCCGCCTCATCAATCGTCCCGAAGAACATGTCCTTCTCCCCCAGGATCTTTAAGCCCTTGTCGAGAAAGATCACCTTAAAGACCTCGCGCTTGAGGTCCCTGAGACTGGCCGTGAGGTAATCTGTGACCGCCTGGGGACTCCGGACAAAGTTCTGCCCGAGCATCCCTTGCCTTAAGACGCGCCGCCCGACCTCCCGCACGGCCTGAAGCACGACCTGCTGCGATTTAGGCAGGTCCCTTAGGTCAAAGAGTTGCCTGAGGCCCCCGGCCTTATGTAAAAGCTCGAGCGCAACACCCACTTCCGTTTGCTCGTACGTGCATTTCCTGAGGATAAGAGAGAGGAGCTCCGCATCAGAGAGCGCGTCGATCCCTTTTTCCATCGCTCTTATTGCGGGCCGCTCGCTTTCCGGCCAATCCCTGACCGATAATTTCTTTCGCATGGGAATACCCTCCTTATTTGACGCAAAAAGAGGCGGACTCCCTTCCCCGAGGGAATACCGCCTCTTTTAAGCGAGTTTCGTTGATTTTTCTTTTGTTTCAGCGGACCACGATCTCCCAGCCGCTTTTTTGAAACCGGGAAATCAGTCCCGCATGTTTTTCAAGATCATTTCTCCTGACGATCAACCTCATGGGATCCACCTCCTTTCAAAAAAAATGGGGAGACAGCCCGGTGAAAGCGCCGTCTCCCCTCTCTTTTTTTTTATTTGCGTTCGGATTCTTTACGCCGCGTGATCGGGCTCGGTCCGCATCAACCCCGTGATCACTTCGTCAAGCGAGGTCCCAAGGATCGAAACGCCCTTCGTTTTGGACGGAACAAATGTGCCGTCTTTCTGGGCTTGAAAGAACTTCCGGATATCGACGTACGCGTTCTTCGTTCCGCTGCCCTTTGAGATCCGGAATTGCTCCGTTTCAGAGAGCGGGACCTCGAGGATCTTGA
>CAYMER010000165.1:0-2661 GCA_964389345.1 uncultured bacterium
AGCCCGGCGGGAGAGGAAGCGTCCAAAGTCGGACCGGAAGGACCGAAGCCGGGGGATTTTCTTGCGGCGTCCGTTCTTTCGCGGATGTTTATCATCGTGTCCGGTGTGGCGATGAATTACGTGTTGGCTTTCGTGGTCTTCTGGGCCGTTTTTATGATCGGCCGGCCGATGCCGGGAACTGTGGTCGGCGGTTTTGTAAAAGGCTATCCCGCCGAGGCCAGTCTGCTCAAAGTGAGCGATAAGATCCTCCAAGTGGACGGCAAAACCGTTGCGAGTTGGAAAGACATTCTTGACCGGTTCGATCAGGCGCCGGGAGCGATGATCCAATTGAACGTCCAGCGGCCGCGCGCGAACGCGCAGCCGGAGCTTTTAACGGTCCAGATCAAACCCAAGGTTGAGGACGCGAAGGATCTTTTCGGGAAAGCTGTCCGGATGAAGCGGGTCGGGATCACGCCGGATCCGAAGGTTTATGTTTCGGAGAGTTATGCTGCTTTGCCGGCCCTGAAAAAGGCCTGGGATCTCGAGGTGTTTCATACGGTTCTTACGCATAAAGCGCTCTTCTATCTGATCACGGGGCAGATCTCCCCGAAAAATCTGATGGGACCGCTGGGGATCATCCAGATCAGCGGGCAGGCCGCCAAGGCGGGGATTGCGGCGCTTCTGCAGCTCTTGGCGATCCTGAGTGTGTCGCTTGCGGTGATCAATCTTTTGCCGCTCCCGGCTCTCGACGGGGGACATCTTGTGTTTCTTTTGATCGAGCTCGTGACGCGCAGGCGTATCAGCCCGGTGTGGCAGGAACGGATTACGACCGGCGGATTTTTTCTCCTTATGGCGCTCATGGTGTTCGTGCTTTATAATGACGTCGTGAATCTTTCGATCCTCGATAAACTTAGAAATCTTTTCCATCTGAAATAAAGGTGCCAGGCACCTTTATTGGGCGACCTATAACATACGAGGCACGACAACAATGCGCTGGACACAAACCCTGATCCCCAGTCTCCGAAATGTTCCCAAGGATGCCGAAGCTATCAGCCATCAGCTTGCGCTCCGGGCCGGCCTTATCCGCCAGCTTTCCTCCGGTGTTTACAGTTACCTGCCGCTGGGCTTCCGGGTGCTTCTGAAGATCATCGGGATCATCCGCGAGGAAATGAACCGGGCCGGTGCCAGCGAAGTCCTGCTGCCAGCGCTCCATCCGGCTGAGATCTGGAAAAAATCCGGCCGTTATGAAACACTAGGAGATGACAAGATCGCTTTCAAGAACCGCGCGGGACACGAATTCGTCCTCGGCCCGACTCATGAAGAAGTAATCACTGATCTCGTAGGGAACAGCATCAAATCTTTCCGGGACCTGCCTCTCAATCTCTACCAGATCCAGACCAAATTCCGCGATGAGGCCCGCCCGCGTTTCGGTGTGATCCGCACCAAGGAATTCATTATGAAGGATGCCTATAGCTTTGATGCCGATGAGAAAGGCCTGGATGTGAATTACCAGAAAATGTACGACGCGTACACCCGTATCTTTACGCGCTGCGGCCTGAAGTTCCAGGTGGTGAACGCGGACACGGGAATGATGGGCGGGAAGATGAGCCAGGAATTTATGGTGATCTGTCCGTACGGGGAAGATCGCGTCGCAAGTTCCGAGGGCGGCTATCTCGCGAGCCAGGATATTGCCGAGCGGGCAAAGCCCAATCTTCCGAGTCCCGAGTCCCGAGTCCCGAGTCCCGAGGTTTTCGACACGCCGAATTTAAGAACGATCGAGGAGATCTCCAGCAAGTTCAAAATCGCCTCTCACCAGATCATCAAGACGCTTATTTTTATGGCGGATGGCAAGCCTGTGGCGGCGCTTGTGACGGGGGACAGTGAAGTGAACGAAGGAAAGCTTCGCAAGCTCCTCGGCGCGAAAGAGCTGCGCCAGGCCGAGGCTCATGAGATACGCGAAGCCACCGGCGCCCCGGTGGGATTCGCCGGACCGGTAGGACTCAAGATCCCTGTTTACGCGGACTGGGACGTGCTGGGTATCGCCGACGGCGTGACCGGTGCGAATGAGCAGGATAAACATCGAAAACACGTTGTGCCGGGTCGCGATTTTACGCCCACGGCCACGGGCGACATTCGTTTCGTGAAGGATGGCGACCTCGCGCCCGATGGTAAAGGAAAGCTCGTTCTTACGACCAGCATGGAGATCGGGCACATCTTCAAGCTCGGCACGCGCTACACGGAATCCATCGGCGCCCATTTTCTTGATGAAAAAGGCGAGCGTAAGCCTGCGATCATGGGTTGTTACGGCATCGGTGTGAACCGCATTCTTGCAGCCACGATCGAACAGCATCACGATCTCAAAGGCATCCAGTGGCCCGAGGCGATCGCGCCTTTTGCGATCGAGATCATCACCGTGAATCACTCGGATGAGAAAGTACGCGACGTCGCGGAAAAGACCTATGAGGAGCTCACCCGGGCCGGCAAAGACGTTCTTTTTGACGACCGTGACGAGCGCGCCGGCGTGAAATTCAACGACGCGGACCTTGTCGGTATTCCCACGCAGATCGTCATCGGCGAGCGGAGCCTGAAAGAAGGCAAGGGCGAAGTCAAAAGCCGCCAGACCGGCGAAGCTAAGCTTATAGCGCTCGACGAAGTAGTAAGCTGTAAGTGGTAAGTCGTAAG
>CAYMER010000166.1:0-5144 GCA_964389345.1 uncultured bacterium
CGAGACATCGCTTTCCGGTGGCCATAGGAGAGGGGCAACACCCGTTCCCATTCCGAATACGGAAGTTAAGCCCTCTACCGGCGATGGTACTAACGGAGCAATTCGTTGGGAGAGTAGCAAACTGCCGGGATTTATTATTAAGAACCCGCACGGGCTTTATGCTTGTGCGGGTTCTTTATTTTAGGGCTTCCGGCATAGTCATGGCTTCCTTATGGGTTTTGAATAGAGCCATGGCAAACTGCCGGGATTTATTTTAAAAGATCCAAGTCTGCTTATCAGGCTTGGGGCTTTTTATTTATGCTTTCAGGCAGATAGTCCTAGCTCCCCCAAAACTTAATAAAGGCTAGGGCAAACTGCCGGGATTAATTACAAAAACCCGTCCCTGATTTATCAGGGGCGGGTTTTTTGCTTAAAAGGCAAGAAATGCTAAATAGGCTAAAAAGGCTGGGGATAGCAATCTGGTTTCAGCCTATAGAGCCTCTTTAGCCCTTTAAGCATCTTAAGCGTTTTCATTTCGCCCAAAGCATTTGTCAGCCCGCGGGAAGCGTGCTAGTATTTCGGCGTCTATCAGAGGAGTAAATATGCCGATCCAAAAACAACTTTCTGTTTTTCTTCCGAACCGACCCGGGATTATGGCGCGTACCTGCTCGATCCTTTCCGAGGCTGGGATCAATATTCTTGCCATGGCTGTTCACGACACGGTGGACAACGCTGTCGTGCGGTTCATCGTGGATCATCCCACCAAAGCGACACTTCTTCTTGAACAGGAAGAGCTTTACGTGATGGAGCAGGACGTTTTGGTCATCGAGATCGACAACAAGGCCGGGGCGCTTTCACGCATCGCACAGAGCCTCGCTGAAGCCGATATCAATATCGCCTACGCCTACTGTACCGCCACACCGAATCAGGAGTGCGGTTGCCTTGTGATTCGGACTGACCAGCCCGAACGCGCCCAAGAAATTCTCAGTAAATAATTCCAGATAAAAATGTCGCCAGAACAATTGAACCTTCTGACCTGGGCAGTCGGAGGGATTTTTGCCGCCGGGCTCGTTTGGGCCGTTGTTGCCGGCATTTCAGGATATGCGACTCAGAAGAAAAAACGCGAGCAGTTGCTCTCAGCTCTCAATGCTCACAAAAACCCTCAAGGCGGGTACGAAGCCTCTTTTGAGGGAACTCCGTACAAGTTTTCCATGGAAGTTCTCAATGACAAGAACCTGCCGACTCTCGTGTTGTCCCTGGGGCATGTTTTTTCGGGGAGTTTCGTACTCGAAAAAGAAACCCTAATCGACAGGCTCTTTCAGAGCTTTGGTATTTCCAGAGAGATCCGGACCGGTGATGATGTTTTTGACGGAAATTTTTTTATCGCAAGTGACACCGAAGACGCGGTCAGACATTATTTTCTGGAAGAGCCCCGGCGCAGGGCCGTCGCGGCAGTTTTCAAAGCCGGCATTTCCAAGATCGAACATACTGGAAAGGAAATTCTTTTTCATAAATATCCAGCGCCGAAGGAGGCCGCTGAGATAACGGCCATTCTCAGGAACGCAAAAGCCTTGCTTGGCGATGCGCCGAGAGGTTTTCCGGCCGCGCCTGCAACGGCGTCAAGAGCGTCAAGGGTATTGACGGGAGGAGCCTGGGCCAATGCAGCGCCCTTTGTTTTTGGTGCCGTCGGGTTCGGGATTTATGTGTGGGGGCAATGCTATCAGATTTTTGATGGGTCCGGCCTCATTTTCTTTTCTTTGAAATTCAGCGTGCCGGCGCTCCTATGTTTCTTGATGGCCATTTTGTCTTTTTTGAAGGGCCGTTCTTATTCTCATAAGATCTTCCTGACGCTTCTTGCGGGCGCCTGCCTTTGTTTCGGTTTCGGAGGTATCGGGGTGGCAACGCTTCTCAATGTCAAACTCGATCATGGTCCGGAAAGCTACCACAACGCTCTTGTAACAGACCGGGTGAAAGAAGGGGAAGATAACACGCCCTATGTTTATGTCATGGCCTGGAAGATCGGTCGCGGCAGTGAAAAAGTCAAGGTTACGGAGCAGGTCTTTGATCAAGCGGTTCCGGGGAAAGCAGTTGCCCTTCTTGTGACCAAGCCCGGAAAGTTCGGATTCGAGTGGTTTGTCCGCGGCCAGATTGTTCCTAAGGAACAATTCGATGTTATGAAAAATGAGGCCAGAAAAAAGGCGCAAGTAAATCCCTCTTATTACTTATGAAAATTTTATCCTGGAATGTGAACGGGATTCGTGCCGTTCAGAAAAAAGGTTTTCTGGAGTGGCTCGCGCGGGAGAAGCCGGACATTCTTGGCATCCAGGAGACGAAGGCGAAAAGCGAGCAGCTCGACATGTTCCTCATGCATCCCAAGGGATATCACACCTATTGGAATTCCGCGGTCCGGCCGGGATATAGCGGTGTCGGGCTTTTCACGAAAGAAAAACCACTGAGCGTCACGAACGGTTTCGGCATTAAGAAATTCGACGAAGAAGGCCGTGTGATCGTGGCCGAATATCCGGAGTTCGCTTTCCTGAACATTTATTTCCCAAACGGAAAAGCGAGCGATGAGCGGCTCCAGTATAAAATGAATTTTTATTCCGAAACGTTGAAATTCACAAAAAAGCTCAAGGCTAAGGGCAGAAAAGTTGTTATCTCAGGCGATTACAATACGGCCCACAAGGAGATCGATCTCGCGCGGCCAAAGGAGAACGAAGATGTTTCCGGATTTTTGCCGGTCGAGCGGGCATGGATGGACCAATGGGTTGCCGATGGACAGGTCGATATTTTCCGTGAGTTCCACAAAGAACCCGGACATTACAGCTGGTGGGACATGAAGTCGGGTGCTCGCGACCGGAACGTCGGTTGGCGCATTGACTATCATTTTGTGACGGAAGATCTTGTGCCGCGTGTGAAATCGGCGACGATCCTGAGAGACGTCGTCGGGTCGGATCACGCGCCCGTTTCGATAATTTTAGATGTTTAAAATTATCGGGGCCGTCCTGATCACAAAAGATTTTGAATAAAATCAGGGCTGTCCGGTAGCAATTGAACTTAAATAAAACTTGGGTCCACGGTCTCCGTTTCCAGGTTCTCGAAAAGCGAGATCCAAGGATCTGGGACCAAGGACCGGATCGTTAAAAAATGAAAACTTTATCTAAATCTATCTTGATCAACACTCCGCTCGAAAAGATCTGGTCCATCCTGGTTGACGTCACGCGCACGCCTGAATGGGTGGATGGCGTCAAGGAAAGCGAACGGACGGGCGCAATCCGTGAAGGGAAGGGAACGCGGTGGTGCGAAAGCTGTGTCTTGGATCGCCAGCATATCGAAGTCGAACACGAAATGGTTGTTTGGGAGCCGATGAAGAAAGCGGTCATTCAAAGCAAACTCCCAATGAACGGTTCGATGACGCGAACGCTTGTCTTTAACGAAACGCCGGAGGGCGTTGAGATCGCAGTGGAATTCCTATGGGACCTCGGGATTGCGGGCATGATCCTCGGGGAAGAAAAGGTTCGGAACATTCTCGAGCAAAGCTTCGAGAATACCCTTGCGAATTGGAAGGATCTCTCCGAAAAGTCCTAAAGGACTTTTCGGAAGTTCCAAGATCCAAGAAGCAAGAACCAAACAATCTCCAATAACCAAAAATTAAATTCCGAATAGTTTTCTGTTTGGATTTTTGGGTTTGGAATTTATTTGGTTCTTGTCCGCCACAAGGCGCTGGACGGATCCGTCCTTCGGCGGAGAAATTGGGATTTGGAGCTTGTTTTCACACGGAAGTCTTCGGAAGCTCTTGCGATAGAATTTCAGACACGAGATCCTGCAAAAGAGCCAGGAATTCTGGATTTTTTGCGGCCTGGTAGAGCCGGTCATCCAGCGTGATGATGCGATAAAGCACAAGCGAAGCCGGATGTTCCGGTAATATCACATAAGCCCCGCTTTGATAACCATTTTTCATGATTACAAAAGGACGTTTTTTCGCAAGACGTCCGAAGCGCGGCGTTCTGTCAATGAGCGTCGCGATGTCTGTCACCTCAAAACGATCGATTCCACGCGTCGATAAAAGGATTTCCGGTGTGTCC
The DNA here is from genome assembly GCA_964389345.1 of uncultured bacterium. Lineage (GTDB taxonomy): Bacteria > Omnitrophota > Omnitrophia > Omnitrophales > Aquincolibacteriaceae > Aquincolibacterium. The sequence continues at coordinate 4,065 of CAYMER010000166.1, forward strand.
GCGACCGGGACATCCTGAGTCAAAGCAAGCACATCCCCGCGAGCGGTGATCTCCTTGACGCGCGCCTCGGATCCCGGATCAAGAATCATTTCCCGGACCGTGCTGACCGAAGAAACCAGCATCGCTTTCCGTTCCGCGTTTTTGGACTGTTCCATCAATCGTCGGACAGCCTCAAGTTGCCTGGGCCGCGAAAGAGCCATAAATTCCGATTCTCTAAAATCCGAAATGTCCACTACGTTAGGACCGCCGGATCTCCGGAGGCGTTTTTCCGAAGCAAGGAGGGTGATTTTTTCGGCTTTCGAGACCACAACGGTGTTCCCCGCAAATCTCGCCACGGCCCTGCGGACGTCCTTGGTCTGCTTAAGGATCTCAAAAGCCGGAGGAAAATTCTCATCCGTTGTTGCGATAGCATTTCGGAGTTCGGAAAGGGTTTGCCCGTCTGCTGACGCGGGGAACGGCGAGCGGGGAACGTTGAACGCTTGCGTTTCTCGTTCCCCGTTTCCCGTTTCTCGGATTTCTTTCATCCGTTCGTTATAAAGCTTTTCATTCATGGCTGTGCCGCCAAGTTCCGGCATGATCGTGATATAGGAAATTCCCGCATCACGGAATTTTTGCGATAGCCCGTCGGTATGGAATCCGCCGGTGACAACGGCAATATCGCCGGCCAGGGTGGGATCGGTCATGATCCGTTGGAAGAAGATCTCATCGCGTTTTTTCACCACCTCATAAAAATCAAGCGACATAGAAAACGCTTCCGAAAGTCCGGCCGTCGCAAGCTCGGCTTCAAGGAGAGGCTTTTCGCTGTCGTAGGCTTTCATATCCTCCGGCGTTGCCTGCAGAAGGAGAATCTTTTTTGAAAGATAGAACCTTTCGGTCTTCTCCCATAAGGCGCTCTCTTCCGAAATGCGGACAAGTTTTTCAAGGATCCGGCCGGTGAGGGTTCCGATCTGGTCTGTCAGGTCCTCGAGGGAGATCTGATCGCGCATTTTGTAGAGGAGCGTCAGTTTCTTGATCTCGGGGTAAAGGCCGATCTCTTCAGGGGGGATCTTGCCGCCTCGGATCAATTCTTCGATCGTCCAG
>CAYMER010000167.1:0-3295 GCA_964389345.1 uncultured bacterium
GCGCGGTTGTAATGAGGAACCTTTGGCGATACGTGATCATCCACATTCCTTCCGCGCTTGATAGCCTCACGGATACAGGTGGCCGAGATCGTACCTAAGGGCCTTTGGATCCATTCGGCGCGAGCACCTTCTGGCGCACAAACTTCACAGACGCCTCGCTCCGCCACCAAAAACCGGATCTTTTTCTTGAGCTCGACAGAACGGTGCCAGGTATTGACCCCCTCAAATGCGTCCTTGCCGAGGATCAAAAAAAATGTTGCCTTGGGATATTTTTTTTCAAATTCCGAGAGAGTGTCAAAAGTATAAGAAGCACCTTTTCTCTTGAGTTCACAATCTGAGAGTTCAAGAAACGGTTCGCCTTCGACAGCAAGGCGGATCATTTCATAGCGATCTTGGGCGGGCGTAAGGAATGGCACTTCTAGTTTATGGGGAGGCTGAGAGGCCGGAACAAAAATGACTTTATCGAGCGAAAACTGTACCCGGGCATTTTGAGCAAGCTGCAAATGCCCGAAGTGGACAGGATCGAAGGTCCCTCCAAAAATACCGATTTTCATGCGGAAAGACCTCTTTTAAGTGCGTATATGGCCATTCCCTTCCACGATATATTTGTACGACGTGAGCCCTTCAAGTCCCATCGGACCGCGAGCATGGATCTTGTCGGTCGAAATACCGATCTCCGCACCGAACCCATACTCGAAACCGTCGGAAAAACGGGTCGAGGCGTTGACCATGACAGACGAAGAATCGACTTTTGACTTAAAGATATTAGCCGCTTTTTTGTCTTCAGTCACAATCGCATCCGTATGATGAGAACCATGAGTTTCAATGTGCCGAATTGCTTCTTCCAGATCCTTGACAACGCGCACTGCGAGGATCTTTTCCAGGAATTCATAACCAAAATCTCCCGCTTTCGCGCGTTTCGCCCAAGGGATAGAGCGACACGTCACGCCATCTCCGCGAACTTCGCACCCTCCTCGTTTTAGTAGATCGCCGGCTAGCGGCAAAAACTTTGCAGCAATATCTTGGTGCACGAGGAGCGTCTCCATCGCATTACAAACCCCCGGACGCTGGAGCTTGGCGTTTAGCGTGATCGCGACGGCTTTATTAAGGTCTGCCTTTTTATCGATATACACATGACAGATCCCTTGATAGTGCTTGATCACGGGAATACGCGATTTCTCCACAACCCGGCGGATCAGCTTCTCCCCGCCGCGTGGGATCACGAGATCTATCCTTCCTTCCTGTTTGAGAAGAAAATCCACGGCCGCATAATCCGTCGTCGTCACAAGATTTACATGAAAAGGCGAAAGTCCGTACCGTTTGAGGGACTCTTTAAAGATCAATACGAACGCGCGATTAGACGCCATCGCCTCACGTCCGCCGCGAAGGATCGCCACATTTGAACTCTTAAGACAAAGCGCTGCGCATTCGACAGTCACGTTCGGACGGGATTCATAGATCATCAGGATAATACCCAGCGGAACTGTCACTTTCTGCAACCTAAGACCGTTCGGCCGAACCCACTTCGCCTGCACTTGGCCGATCGGATCCTTGAGACGGGCCACCGCGCGAACACCTTCGGCCATGGCCTTAATACGCTTTTCATCAAGCGTCAGGCGATCGATCATCGCGGATGAAAGTCCGCTCGACTTCACTCTCGCAAGGTCCTTATGGTTCTCCGCCATAAGCCATTTTGTTTTCTTTTCGATGCGAGAAGCAATGTCGTAAAGAAGTTTCCTCTTGAGCTCAGGAGACCCTTGCGCGACCTGGACCGCGGCCAGGCGGAATTTACGAGTATTTTTTCTAAGGGATGCTTCCAGTTCATCGTTCACCCCAGATTACAAGATCGTTCCGATGGATCACTTCATCATGAGACTTTTTGCCCAGGATCGCCTGGATCTCACCGGTCCGTTTCCCCGCAATGCGTCCAAGATCACGGCTGCTGTAGTGAACCACTCCGCGGCCCAAGACCTTTCCGTCCTGGGTCTCAAGTTCCACCACCTGCCCCGCCTCGAAATTCCCCTGAGTTTTCACGATTCCTCCGGGCAACAAACTCTTTTTCGCAAGTAGTGCCTGATAGGCCCCCCGATCGACTGCGATGCTGCCGCTCCGGATCGCTGAGAATGCGATCCATTTGTGCCTCATGTCCTTTTTGGCGCCAGAAGTAACGAATAAAGTCCCGACATCCTTTCCGCCAACGATCTCCTGAAGAATATGCGGCCTGTGACCATTCACGATCATAAAGGGGATCCCGAGACGCATCGCCACTTGCGCAGCCTTAAGCTTCGCACGCATCCCGCCGACGGTTTCTTCGCTTTTTTTATCCGCTAAATGCATGATGAGTTTGTTGTCGATTTCATCTTCGGAGGTCACTTCCCGGACACGCGTTCCGTCCTTCAGGAGAAAACCTTCTGCGTCCGAAAGATTGATCAGAAGGTCTGCGCCCACCAGATGCGCCACGTGCACCGAAAGAATGTCATTGTCCCCGAATGCGATCTCTTCGACCGCTACGGTATCGTTCTCGTTGACGATCGGAAGGATGTTGAGCTTCAGGAGCGTCTCCAGAGTATTGCGAGCACAAAGGAACCGTTTGCGATCCTCAAGCCCGTCACGCGTCAGAAGCAGTTGGGCGGTATGAACCTTTTTCTTTGCGAAAAAGCTCTCATAGGCATGCATAAGCTTCCCCTGCCCAATGGCGGCACAGGCCTGAAGCGTTGCCATTTCTTTCGGCCGCTTTTTAAAACCACAACTTTTCATCCCGAGCGCGATCGCGCCGGAGCTCACCAGGACCGGCCGCCGGCCTGTCTTGATAAGCGCATAGATCTCTTGGCAGACACGGGCGTGCTCTTGATGGGAAAAACTTTCCCCACGAGTTTTGAGGATGCTGGTGCCGATCTTGATAACGATTTTTTGAGCGTGACGGACGCGATCAGACATGGCCTTCGTTCTCGATCCTCTCATGAATGAACTTCATGAGAGATTCTACCCCTTCCCCGGTCTTCACCGAAACCAAAAAATAGATCTGCCCTGAACTCTGGAGCTCTTCCTGGATCTTCCCGATATCGTGTCCCAAATCAATCTTATTAACCACCACCACACTTGGGATCTGCCGGAAGGCGGCATCCTGCTCATAAACAATCCTCTGCAAAGCACTCAACCCTTCGATGGCGGTATGAGAGAACTTCAAGGTCGCGTCGATCATGAACACGATCAGCTTGGCGCGAGCCAAGTGCCTTAAAAAATCGGTCCCCAATCCCCGCCCGTTCGTGGAGCCTTCAAAAATGGACGGAAGCTC
>CAYMER010000168.1:0-2728 GCA_964389345.1 uncultured bacterium
CGTTGGCCAGTTATGATGATGTCATCAGGGATGTGATGACGGAGCTTCGCGAAAGTGTCCGAATCGCGACGGATGCGGGGATCGAGTGGGAGAGAATCGTGATCGATCCAGGGCTTGGTTTCGCGAAGACCACGGAGCAGAATCTCGAGGTCATGAAAAATCTCCAGGCGTTTCACAAACTCGAGCTTCCCGTCGTGCTCGGGCCGTCCAGAAAATCTTTTATAGGCAAGGTGACGGGGCGGGAAGCGAATGAACGGGAGTTCGGGACCGCGGCGTGCGTCTCGGCGGCGGTTATGGCCGGGATCCAGATCGTCAGGGTTCATGACGTTAAGGCGATGCGCGATGTGGTGCGCGTCACCGAATCCATTAAAAGACTGTCGAAATTGCCATCTTAAAACAGTAACAGGAGAAGCAAAACATGTCGGGACATTCAAAATGGGCGAGCATCAAGCATAAAAAAGCGATCGTGGACGCAAAGCGCGGCCAGGTTTTTACGAAATTCATTCGCGAGATCACGGTCGCGGCCAAAACAGGCGGTGGGGACCTGAACACCAATCCGCGCCTTCGCACTGCTATTCAGTCCGCCAAGGATTCCAACATGCCTGCGGAGAATATTGACCGCGCGATCAAAAAGGGGACGGGCGAGCTGGAAGGTGTGACCTATGAGGAAATCGCCTATGAGGGCTTCGGTCCCGAGGGCGCGGCGATTCTTGTGGCGTGTCTGACGGATAACAAGAACCGGACCGCCTCCGAGATCCGAAGTGTTTTTAATAAAGGGAATGGCAACATGGGGGGTGCGGGAACAGTGGCGTGGATGTTTGAAAAAAAAGGTTTCATCGTCATTCAAAAAAGCGCGACGACCGAGGACCAACTCATGGAGATCGCGCTCGGGGCTGGAGCTGAGGATATGACTTCGACCGATACCATGTTCGAAGTGACGACCGCGCCTCACGACCTCTGGGCGGTCCGCGAAGCCGTGGAAAAAGCTAAGATCAAGATCGAAAGCGCGAACCTCACGATGATTCCTAAAAATCTCGTAAGCGTGTCGGCGGATACAGGGCGCAAGGTGATCCATCTGATCGAAGCGCTCGAAGAACACGACGACGTCCAGAATGTTTATTCGAACGCGGATATCCCCGAAGAAGTGATGAAGGAACTTGCGTGAAATCCGAAACTCTAAACCCTAAATTCTAAACTCTAAATAAATCCAAAACCCGAATGTTCCAATATTTTAAACAGTTTCGTTTTAAATTTTGGTCATGGAAGTTTGTTTAGGGTTTTGGTTTTAGTGTTTAGAGTTTGTTTTGGTGATAAATATGCGCGTGATGGGCATCGATCCTGGCACACACCGGATGGGTTTCGGGATCTTGGAATCCGCCGGACAAAACTATAAGCTTGTGATTTGCGGTACCATTCGCGCTACTTCCAAAGACCCCATCGCCAAACGCCTCCTTCACATTTTTGAATCCCTCCAGAAAAATATCCAAAGTTATAAGCCCGATGTCGTGGCACTTGAGACGCTTTTTTTTGCCAAGGATATCCGGGCTGTCGAACGGATCGGGGAAGCGCGCGCCTGCGCCATGCTCGCGGCTTCTAAGCAGGGGATCGAAGTGATAGAATACGCTCCGACGGCGGTGAAAAAGTCCGTCACCGGCAATGGCCGTGCGGCCAAGGAGCAGGTGCAGTTCATGGTCAAACGCCTTTTGAGTCTCAAAGAAGCGCCGGCCATAGATGCCTCCGACGCCCTCGCTCTCGCGCTATGCCATATCCATTCAGCAAAAAGAAAAATTTAAAAATGAAATACTGTCCTAAATGTCAGGCGGAATACCAGGATCAAATCGTAGAATGTTCAGATTGCCAGGAAAAACTTGTGAACGAAGCACCGGCAAAGAGACGAGACGGAATGAAAGATAAGAATATTCCGAAGGGAATAAGCGTCATTGCTATAGGCGGCCCCATCTTTGGGTTTTTTTTAATGGCGGGCGGACTCGGGGCTTCATTTGGAGTTACGGGAGTTTTACCTTCACTCTTATGTCTTGCAGCTTATTTTTCTTTTGGAATATCCTTAATTATTTCCGGCACATTTTTGATGAAATTAAGGGAATGGGCAAGAAGACTTCTCGTTTTTCAATCGTTTTTAATCGCAAGCTATGGGCTTTGGGCAATTATCAGGGCGTTTGTTTTTTCCCTTTTGGGTGATTTTTTGTTATTTAGCCTTATGTTCCTGCTTCCTTCCCTATGGTGCATTTATTATCTTACTCGCCCTAAGGTGAAGGAGCAGTTTGAATAAATGCACCGCTCCCTGACCGGCAAGATCGCGGAAAAGACGCTGGGGCTTTAGACATTTGACAAGATTGTAATTAGGTGCTACATTGTAGCTACATTAGGTTGACAGGAGGAAGCCATGATAAAGCACCTTACGAATCACGGAAACAGCCTGGCGCTCATTATCGAGAAAGCCATTCTGGAGTTATTGCACATCACTCAAGACACTCCGCTTGAGATCAACACCGATGGCCGGAATCTCATTATTTCGCCGGTAGACAGCAAGAGCAGAGAAAAACAGATCGATGCGGCGCTTGCCAAGGTCAACAAAAAATACGCCAAAACATTAAAAGCGCTTGCGGAGTGATCGAATGGCGCCTGCCATATCCAAGATTGTGAGAAAATCCCGTCTCTGCCGCGCTCCTCGCGTTTCTCTCTCGATCAAAGAATCCGATACTTTATG
>CAYMER010000169.1:0-4577 GCA_964389345.1 uncultured bacterium
GACGGTGTTCTACGGGAAAGTCGATAAAGAGGTCGCCACCAAGATCATGGAAAAGCATGTGTGCGGCAAAATGCTCGTGAACGACCGGATCTACGATCTGAAGCTCAATTGAGGGGTTCGAGAAGATATGGGAAAAGCAGTTTTCATTAAGGATACAGCGATCACGGGAAAAGACAAAACCCGGGATTTTTACGGATTGTTTCTCGGAATTCTGAGAGAAAAAGGGCTGGAGAATGATGTCCAGCTTGTGCGCGTCGCGGATATCGGTATTTACGGTCAGGGGTTGGCCGTGCGTGTGTTGCCTGAGAATTTCCTGTATACGAATGTCCAGGAGGGCGATATTCCGGCGATCGTTGTGGAAAGCGTGGTCGGAGGCAAGCCGGTCTCGGGAAAATCAAGCGCCCAGCCCTCGAAACAGCTCCGTATCGTGCTTCGTAATTGCGGGGTGATCGATCCGGAAAGCATTGAGGACTACATCGTCCGGGACGGCTATCAGGCTCTCGCGAAGGTTCTTACCGAATACACGCCTGAGAAGGTTGCCCAGGAAATGAAGGCCTCTGGGCTTCGCGGACGCGGCGGTGCTGGCTTTCCTACGGGAATGAAATGGGAGATTACACGCAAGGCCCAGGGCGATCAGAAATATATTATCTGTAACGGTGATGAAGGCGATCCCGGCGCGTACATGGACCGCAGTGTGCTGGAAGGTGATCCGCATTCCGTGATCGAGGGAATGATCATCGGAGCTTATGCGATCGGCGCCTCCAAAGGATATTTCTATATTCGTGCGGAATATCCTCTCGCGATCGAGAGGATCGAAAAGGCCATTCATCAATGCCGAGAGCGCGGGATCCTGGGCGAGGGTATTCTTGGTTCGTCTCTTAATTTGGATTTGGAGATACGGCTTGGCGCCGGGGCATTTGTCTGCGGCGAAGAAACGGCGCTTATTGCATCGATCGAAGGGAAGCGCGGCTATCCGAGTCCGCGTCCGCCTTTTCCTTCCATCAAAGGACTCTGGGGAAAGCCGACCTGTATCAATAACGTTGAGACTTTAGCGAATATCCCGGTCATTATGATGAAAGGCGGGGCCTGGTTCGCGGGGATCGGGACCGAGACCTCTAAGGGGACCAAGGTTTTTGCCGTGACAGGGAAAGTGAAGAACTCCGGGCTTGTTGAAGTTCCCATGGGTACTGTGATTGAGGATATCGTTTACGGGATTTGTGGCGGTGCGATGAGCGGGAAAAACGTCAAAGCGATCCAGACCGGCGGTCCTTCCGGCGGCGTGATCCCGAAAGAATTCTTCCAGACTAAAGTGGATTACGAGAGTTTGCAAAAGATGGGCTCCATCATGGGATCCGGCGGCATGATCGTCATGGATGAGGACGACTGCATGGCGGATATCGCGAAATTCTATCTTGGGTTTTGCGTGGATGAATCTTGCGGAAAGTGCGCACCCTGCCGGATCGGCGGGACGCAAATGTTGAGACTTCTCAGGAAAGTCACGGACGGGGAAGGGACCCAAAAAGATCTTGAGCAGTTGGAGCAGATCTCATTTGCCATGCAAAAGGCGTCTCTCTGCGGTCTCGGACAAACGGCCCCGAATCCGGTACTTTCGACGCTTCATTACTATCGCGCGGAGTATGATGCGCATGTGAACCAGAAAAAATGTCCCGCCTGTAAATGCGCCAAGCTGGTGCGATTCCTGATCATGAGCGAAAAATGTGTGAAATGCGGGATGTGCTTTAAGGCGTGCCCGGTGGGTGCTATTTCCGGGAATCGCGAAAGCGGCTACCTGATCGATCAGACAAAATGTATCCGTTGCGGGCAATGTTTTGAGGCTTGCAAACCCCGCGCGATCAGCCGGAGTTGATTTTCAAGAGTAGAATGAGTTCAAATGGAGCGGATTGTCATCCCCGAACGTTTTTATCGGGGATCCAGGAAACTGGATTCCCGCTTTCGCGGGAATGACAGGTTTTATCTTAAGGAAATTTTATGATCAAAGCCCTTATCAATGGAATAAAAGTCGAAGTGCCGGAAAACACCACGATCCTGGATGCCGCGCGGAAGGCGCAGATTAAGATCCCGACACTTTGCAAGCATCCCGATGCCTATCTTCATGCCTCGGCGGCCTGTGGTATCTGTCTTGTGCGGGCCAAAGGGAACCGGAAAATGCTCCGGGCTTGCTCGACACCTCTCGAAGATGGAATGGACATCATTACGCATGATCCGGAGATCGTGGCAATCCGCCGAACGGTGGTGGAACTCTTTCTTTCCAATCATCCCAACGAATGCCTGACCTGCGGGCGAAACAATAATTGCGAATTGCAGTCCCTCGTGGCGGATTTCGGGATCCGGGAAGAATTCTATGAAAAGATTGTCAAAGATATTCCCAAAGACGACTCTACCGGGAATATCGTTCCGGATCCGCGGAAGTGCATTAATTGCGCCCGCTGTGTGGATGTTTGCCAAAACGTGCAGGATGTCTGGGCGCTCACGTTCCTTTATCGCGGGTTCAATACAAGAATGGCTCCTGCCGGGGATATCAGTCTCGCGGATTCGCCCTGTGTGCGATGCGGCCAGTGTGCCGCCCATTGTCCGACCGGTGCGATTTTTGAAAAAGATGATTCTATGCTGGCGTGGAAGGCTCTTCGTGATCCGGAACAATATTGTGTGGTCCAGATCGCTCCTGCGGTTCGTGTGGCGCTCGGAGAAGCTTTCGGATTTCCGATCGGGACTAACGTGACGAAAAAAATCTATACAGCGCTTCGGCGCATGGGTTTTAAGGCGATCTTTGACACGAATTTTTCGGCGGATGTGACCATTATGGAAGAGGCGAGCGAATTTATCGAGCGATTTGTCCGTAAAAAAGGAGTCCTTCCGCTTATTACGACCTGTTGCCCTTCCTGGGTGGATTTTATGGAAAAATTCCATCATGACATGATCCCGCATTTTTCCTCCGCGAAATCGCCCCATGAGATTATGGGCGTTTTGGTGAAGACTTATTATGCGGAAAAGAACAAGATTGATCCGGCGAAACTCAAGGTGATCTCGGTGATGCCCTGCACGGCCAAGAAATTCGAGATCTCACGCAGCCGTGAAATGTCGGCCTCGGGATTCCAGGATGTGGATGTGGTGCTTACGACGCGAGAGCTTGCCCGCATGATCAAACAGGCCGGGATCGATTTTGCGAATCTTCCGGATGAAGAATGCGATCCTATCCTGGGGGATTACAGCGGCGCCGGGACGATCTTCGGAACAACGGGCGGTGTGATGGAAGCAGCTCTGCGTACGGCCCATTTTTTTGCGACAGGCAAAAAACTTCCCAAAGTCGAATTCGAGAATGTCCGGGGCCTCAAAGGTGTCAAGGAAACTTCGGTTAAGATCGATGGCGCTGAAGTAAAAATCGCGGTCGCGCACGGTTTGGCGAACGTGGAGTATGTGCTTAATCAGGTTCGGAAAGCGCAGAAAGAAGGCAAACCGCTTCCGTACCATTTTATCGAGGTTATGGCGTGTCCAGGCGGTTGCGTGGGCGGCGGCGGACAGCCGTATGGCGTGACCGATGAGTTGCGTACGGCCCGTGCCAAAGGTCTTTATTCGGATGATGAGGCCCAGACGGTTCGTTGTTCGCACGAAAATCCGTATGTGCAGCAGCTTTATAAAGATTTCCTCGGTAAGCCTTTGAGCGAAAAAGCACATCACTTGCTTCACACGAAGTATCAACCACTTCCGATTTACAGACGGTAATTTTCGCAGATCGTATGTCGCATGTCATGCGGCGGTTTTGCGGACGATATGCGACATGCGCTGTACGATTTACGGTAGTTAAGCTTCCTGAAGAGAGGGCCGAGTAAAAGGGCCTGAAGCTAAGGGAAAGAAAATTTGAGAAAGTTTTCTGATCCCAGCTTCTCTCTTGAGGCGCTGGGATTTTTTTCGCCTTGCCTCGGGCAAGGACGAATCCGCCATGCTTTGTGGCGGATTAAAGAACCGGAGGAGTCTATGTCAAAGAGAGTCGGGTTTGTCGGAATTATCGTTGAGGACAGGAAGAAAGCGGCGCGCCAGGTGAACGACCTTCTTTCCGAATATGGAGACATCATCGTTGCGCGCGTGGGGCTTCCTTACCGAGAACGGAAGTGCTCCGTGATCACGCTGATCGTGGACGCAACGACCGACGAATTGGGTTCGCTAACCGGAAAACTCGGCGCGCTCGCCGGCGTTTCCGTGAAGTCTGCGCTGACGAAACAATAGAATAAAGGGGTCAGGCACCTTTTTAGGGACTGGTTCCGTTCTTTTAGAACGGTGCCTGTCCCTCTTCGAAAAAGGAGCCAGACCCCACTAAAGGAACCATGCAAAACACACCAAAAAGTTTGAGATTGCAGATCGGGATCTTTGGCCGAACCAATGTCGGGAAATCGAGTTTTCTTAACATGGTCGCGGGTCAAAACGTAGCGATCACGTCTCCTGTGCCGGGGACGACCACCGATGTTGTCGAAAAGGTCATGGAGCTTTTACCGGTGGGTCCCGTGGTTTTTCTCGATACGGGCGGTTTGGATGACGCGTCTAGATCGGAAGAGCGTCGTGTA
>CAYMER010000170.1:0-12730 GCA_964389345.1 uncultured bacterium
ACCGCGGAGACCATGAACTCCAAGATATGTTCCCTGATGCTCCTCGATAGATCCACGAGCGAGCTTGTTGTCAAGGCGACTCAGTCGGTCAGTGAGTTTTATAACAAAAAGCCTAACGCGAAGTTTGGCGAGGGCATTGCCGGAAGAGCGGCCCAATCCGGGAAGCCCATGACTGTCCTTGATGTGCGGAAAGATAAGCGCTATCTCAATCAGGCGATCGCTAGGAAAGAGCGTCTCTGCTCTTTACTGAGCATGCCGCTTATTTTCAAAGGAAATGTGATTGGGGTCTTGAACTGCTATACCGTGAGCCCTCACCGTTTTAGCCAAAGCGAGATACGTATCATCAAATCCATTGCGAGCTTGTCTGCAATCGTCATCGAAAATTTTAGATTGGTAGTTGAGTCTCAGGCTATCCAGGAAGAGCTGGAATCAAGGAAGGTGATCGAGCGCGCCAAAGGCGTTCTAATGAAAAGGGAGAACTTGGATGAGCAGGGGGCTTACAAGCTTATCCGAAAATACAGTATGGATAAGCGTAAGAGCATGAGGGAAGTGTCCGAGGCGATTCTTTTGAGCGAAGAAATGCAAAAATTTTCATCGGGTAAAGAGTAAGATCAAAGAGTAAGATCAGGGTTGAAAATCAAACCGGCCGTGCTATAATCCCGCCGCTGAGCACAAAGCGCGTGTTCAGTGAAAAGAAGGAAAACGGCGTTCGGAGAAGAACTTCGGCTTTCTTTCTATTTCGGAACACAGGATGAAGACGTCCTTTTCGGTGGCAATTTTGCCGGAAAGGATTTTTTTTTGGAAAAAGCGTGTCTCGCCGTAACGTATGCGGCGGGGGTGAAAACATTAAAAAAAGGATCAAAACAATGACAATGACGATGACAATGACAAAGACAAAAGCGACGACGATGACAAAGACAGGGGAAAATTCTGTAGAAAAAGAGATCAATGTGTTCATGAAGAAAGTGATCGCCCGGAATCCCGGCGAAAAGGAATTTCATCAAGCGGTTCAGGAAGTGGTGGAGTCCGTAACACCTTTTATCGAGAAAAATCCCAAGTACAAGAATGCGAAGATCCTGGAAAGAATGGTCGAGCCCGAGCGTGTGCTTATGTTCCGCGTTCCCTGGTTGGATGACAAAGGAGAGATCCAGGTCAATCGCGGGTTCCGCATCGAGATGAATAGCGCGATCGGTCCCTACAAGGGCGGTCTTCGTCTTCACCCGAGCGTCAACCTCGGCATTTTGAAGTTTTTGGCGTTTGAGCAAGTGTTCAAGAACAGCCTCACGACGCTTCCCATGGGTGGCGGCAAGGGCGGCTCGGATTTTGATCCCAAAGGGAAATCCGATAACGAAGTCATGAAGTTCTGCCAGAGTTTCATGCTGGAACTCTCCCGTCATATCGGACCGGACACAGACGTCCCGGCCGGGGATATCGGCGTGGGCGGCCGCGAGATCGGTTTTATGTTCGGCCAGTACAAGAGAATCCGTAATGAGTTCTCCGGTATTTTGACGGGCAAGGCCCTGAATTGGGGCGGCAGTCTGATCCGGCCGGAAGCCACAGGGTATGGCTGCGTGTATTTCGTCGAGGAAATGCTCAAGACCCGGAAGATGACTTTTGCCGGGAAGGTTTGTGCGGTTTCCGGTTCCGGGAACGTCGCGCAGTATACGGTGGAAAAGTTGAACGAGCTTGGGGCGAAGGTCGTCACCTTGTCGGATTCTGAGGGAACTATTTACGACAAGAAGGGGATCGATGCAAAGAAACTGAAGTTCGTGCTGGAGCTTAAGAACGTGCGTCGCGGCCGCATCAAAGAATGTGTTGCGGAATTCGGCTGTGAGTACCTCCCGGGTCAAAAGCCATGGAAGGTGAAGTGTGATGCCGCGTTCCCGAGCGCTACGCAAAACGAGATCAATGAAGCGGACGCAAAGGCTCTGGTGAAGAACGGCTGTATTGCGATCGGTGAAGGCGCGAACATGCCGAGCACGCCGGAAGCCATCGCGGTGTTCCAGAAGGCGAAGATCCTTTACGCTCCCGGAAAAGCAGCGAATGCCGGTGGGGTGGCCACTTCAGGCCTGGAAATGAGCCAGAACAGCATGCGGCTCCGCTGGACCCGAAAAGAGGTTGATCAGAAACTGCACGACATCATGATCTCGATTCATGAGAGCTGCGTGAAATACGGCAAAGAGGACGGAGGCTACATTAACTACGTCAACGGCGCCAATATCGCAGGATTCGTGAAAGTGGCGGATGCCATGATCGATCAAGGCTTGGTCTAAGTCTGTTTTGTAAAGGGGACAGGCTACTTTAACCTGCCGGGTGGCAGGCGGCCATTTAAAGTAGCCTGTCCCCTTTATTTTATTGACAAATGATACTACAATGGTATCATTAAGGCATGAAGCTTATTACGCGCAATACCGATTACGCGATGCGGGCCCTTTGCTATATTGCGAAGCAGAGGAAAGGCGCTGTCTCTGCTGGAGAAATGGTGGCGGCGCTCAAGATCCCGCGTCCTTTTTTAAGGAAGATCCTTCAAACTTTAAGCGGCGAAGGCCTGCTTAAGTCCACTAAGGGGTGGGGGGGCGGGTTCTCCTTATCCTGTCCGAAGGGGAAGATCCTGCTGACCGACTTGATAAGGATCTTTCAAAATACGATCCAGCTGAACGAATGCGTTTTCAAGAAAAAAATATGTCCCAATCGGGGAACGTGTGTGTTGAAAAAAGAGATCGATTCGATCGAACGGGATGTGTTTGCGCGGCTTCGTCGGATCAGCATCGCGTCCCTTGTCAGCACCGGTAATAAAAAAACGAGGAGGTGATTTGTGGGTATGTTCTGCTTTCAATGTGAGCAAACAGCGAAGGGAAAAGGTTGTGATTATCTGGGGGTCTGCGGCAAGACCCCGGAAGTGGCGGCGCTTCAGGATCTTTTGATCCATGCGGTAAAAGGAGTCGCGATTTATGCGCACATGGCCCGGGAGATCGGTGTGAAAGATAAAGACACGGATCTTTTTGTGATCGAAGGGCTTTTTGCGACAGTCACAAACGTGGATTTTGATCCCGAAAGGTTGCAGAAGACGCTCCTGCGCGCCTTTGAGATCAAAGAAAAGATCAAAATGCTTTTCCTTGCAGCCTATAAGAAAAAGTTAGGACGCGATTTTGACGGAGAGCTTCCGGCGGCGGCGTTCTGGAGGCCCGCGGACAATATTGCGGGACTTCTTGAACAGGGCGCGAAGGTCGGCGTTCTCTCCGACAAGACCTTGAATGAAGATATCCGCAGTCTTCGGGAGCTTCTTCTCTATGGGCTCAAAGGGATGGCAGCTTATGCGGACCACGCGCACGTGCTTGGCCGGGAGAGTGAGGAAGTGACGGCATTCTTCCATAAAGGACTGCGTGCGCTCACCGACAACCGCCTGACCCTTGATGATCTTGTGGCTCTGAATATGCAGTTCGGGATGATCAATCTCAAATGTCTCGAGCTTTTGGATAAGGCTCACACGGATCATTTCGGGCATCCGGTTCCGACGGGAGTGTCTCTTGGCGCAAAAAAAGGACCCGCGATCCTGGTGTCCGGTCATGATCTTCTGGATCTGGAGCAGCTCCTCCAGCAGACCGAAGGCAAGGGAGTTAATATTTACACGCACGGGGAAATGCTTCCGGCGCACGGATATCCCGGGCTTAAAAAATACAAGCACCTTGTCGCGAATTACGGCGGTGCGTGGCAGGACCAGGCCAAGGAGTTCGATGCCTTTCCCGGCGCGATCCTCATGACCACCAACTGCATCCAGCAGCCGCGCGAAAGTTACAAGGGCCGGATCTTCACGACGGGTCTTGTGGCGTGGCCGGGGGTTGAGCACATTAACCTGGCGGATGGTAAAAAAGATTTTTCGCCGGTGATCAAGAAGGCGATCGAGGCCGGCGGTTTCAAGGAAGATCTCTCGGCGAAGAATATTGTGGTCGGGTTCGGCCATAACGCCGTGTTGGGTGTGGCAGACAAGGTTATCGGCGCCGTAAAAGCCGGGCAGATCAAGCATTTCTTCCTTATTGGGGGATGTGACGGCGCTAAGCCCGGGAGGAATTACTACACGGATTTTGCTCAGGCAGCGCCGAAAGATACTGTGATCCTGACACTCGCGTGCGGGAAATACAGATTCAACAAACTCGAGTTCGGAGACATCGGCGGTATTCCGAGGCTTCTCGATATGGGGCAGTGCAATGACGCCTACTCCGCGATCCAGGTGGCCGTTGCCCTTGCAAAAGCCTTTGGTTGCGGCGTGAACGATCTGCCGCTATCGATGATCCTTTCCTGGTACGAGCAAAAGGCGGTCTGTATCCTGTTGACCCTTTTAGCGCTGGGGATCCAGAATATTCGTATTGGGCCTTCGCTTCCGGCATTCGTAAGTCCAAACGTGCTCAAAGTACTTGTCGAAAAATTCAACATCAAGCCCGTGACCACGGCGAAAGAAGACCTTACCGCGATCCTCGGGGTCGCAAAGGCCTGAATCCATTTCTAAGACACGGCATTCGAAGAGTCCACCCACTTCGGATACCTGGTCTTAGAAGGTTGGGAGGAGGAACTTGGGGAATCCGTTTGGCGGAAGTGGAGTTTCGTGATTAAATAGCACAAATTTGAAACACACAAAACTCCTTAGGTGCCGGCGTTTAGGGGTTTTTCTCTATGAAATAAAGGTTGAAAATGGAACAATCTAAATACAAATACATTTATGGGCCCGTTTCTTCCTGGAGGTTGGGTCGTTCTCTGGGGATTGATCCGATCTCCTCGTTCCAGAAGACCTGCACTTTTGATTGTGTGTATTGCCAGGCGGGGAGGACCGAGGTGCTCTCGGGGCAGCGCGAAGTTTTTGTTCCGACCGAAGCTCTGATCCACGAATTGCGTTCCTTGCCCGATGTTCCAATCGACTACATCACCTTCGCGGGGAACGGTGAGCCGACGCTCGCGAAAAATCTCGGGGAGATGATCCGCGCGGTCAAAATGGTTCGCAACGAAAAGATCGCGGTGATCACGAATGCTTCGCTCATTGATCGCAAGGATATTGTAGAAGATCTGCTTCTTGCGGATCTCGTGGAGGCAAAGCTTGACGCGTCCTCCGTTGCATCCTTTCAGGCTGTCAATCGGCCCATGTCGGAGATCCTTTGGGAGGATATCGTGGAGGGACTCAAGGCATTCAGGAAGGTTTACAAGGGGCACTTGACGCTGCAGGTTATGTTCGTGGCGAGCAACAGGGCTTGTGCTGCGGCCATCGCGAAGATCGCGCACCAGATCGGTCCGGACGAGGTCGAGATCAATACGCCTCTCCGGGATTCTTCGGTGAAGCCGTTGTCGGTCGAGGTCATTGAAGAAATCACAGCGATCTTCCGCGGGATTTGCGGAGACAAGATCAAAGTGCGCAGTGTGTATGAATCAAAACGTGAAAAAATCCAGCCGTTCTGTCAGCCATCAACCGAGCGGCGGCGGGGGAAAGAGTAACGCCTTCTGGTTGCAACGGAACTTGAAAGAAAGTAAACTGTCCGTTCTTCGGAGCCCTATTGATATGAAGGATCTTCCAAACGATGTGACAACGCAGGAGCTTCTCCGCCAGATTGACCTTCTCAAAAAGAAAAGAGAGGCCGTGATCCTGGCGCATAATTACCAGCCGCCCGAGATCCAGGACCTTGCCGATTATACGGGCGATTCGCTCGAACTCAGCCGGATCGCGGCTAAAACCCCCGCCAAGGTGATCGTCTTCTGCGGCGTCCAATTCATGGGAGAGACCGCAGCGATTCTTTCTCCGGATAAAACCGTACTCCTTCCGGTTCTGGAAGCCGGTTGTACGCTCGCGGATTATGCGACTGCGGAGCGGCTTCGCGAGATGAAGAAGATAAATCCGGATGCCGTGGTGATAACCTATGTGAACAGTTCTGCGGAGGTGAAAGCGGAAACGGATATCTGTTGCACGTCCGCCAATGCGGTGGAGATTGTGAAGTCCATTGACCGGAATCGGCCGATCCTTTTTGTTCCGGATTATAATTTGGGACATTACGCGGCGAAAATGGCTCAACGTGAGATCATTCTGTGGGACGGTTGCTGCCCGACGCATGCGCTCTTATCGACCTTTGCCATAGCGAAGGCGAAGGAAAAATGGCCGGGAGCGCAGGTGATCATGCATCCGGAATGCAAACCCGAGACCCTGGAGCTTGCCGATTTTGTGGGGAGCACTTCCGGAATGTTGAAATATGTCAAATCTCAGCCCGCGGGGACGTCGTTCATTGTCGGGACCGAAGTCGGGTTGCTTCATCGCCTCGGGAAGGAGAACCCGGACAAAGCGTTTCATGTGGCTTCGGATTATCTGATCTGCCCGATGATGAAGATGACGACCCTGAAGAATGTAAAAGATTCACTCGAGAAGATGCAATATGTCGTCAAAGTCGAGCCGTCCGTTCGTCTGCGCGCGAAAGCTGCGGTCGATGCCATGCTTGAATACACCGGCGCGGCCGTAAAGAAATCATAAAAGATATCATGAAAGGAATGACCATGAGAAAAGCTGTGAATCCCGGAATCGAAGCCATCCAAAAACACGGAAGCCGCGTAGTGGGCGAAGGAATGCATATGCTGCCGGCTGCGGGGCTGATGGTGGCCGCGGGTGTGCTGTCTAAAGTCTCCGAACGGAAAAAGAAATTCGTAACCGTCATCAATTCCTACACGACCCATATTCCGGGCCATGTTCATTTAAATGTGCTCGGAGAAAAACTCGTCCTGGCGCTTAAGGCCAAGGGATACAACGTTTGGTACGCGAATATCGGCGCCGCGATCTGCGACGGGATCGCCATGGGCCACTTCGGGATGAAATATTCCCTGCCTTCGCGCGAACTTATCACCGACCAGATCGAATCAATCATCGGCGCGCATCCTTGCGACGGATGGATCGGAATCGGCAATTGTGACAAGATCGTGCCGGGGATGCTGAACGCCATGGTGCGCCTGAATATCCCCTCGGTCTATGTGAGCGGCGGACCGATGCTTGCGGGCGAAAAGAATACCGATCTCATCACGGTCTTTGAGGGCGTCGGGAGGGAAGCGGCCGGCAAGATGTCCCCGGGCCAGCTGGAGAACCTTGCCAATACCGCGTGCCGTACTTGCGGTAGTTGCGCGGGCATGTTCACGGCCAATTCCATGAATTGCCTTGCGGAAGCGATCGGCCTGGCTCAGCCGGGGAACGGGACCATTCCCGCGGCCGTGTGGACCGATGAGAAAAAAACTGCTTGGGCGATCAATCCGGAGCGCATCAAGTCGGTCGAACAAGCGGCAGATGCGTTGGAGAACGCGCTGCTCAACAACATCCGCCCGCTCGATATTGTGACGAAACAGGCGATCGATAACGCTTTCATCCTGGACCTTGCGATGGGGGGCTCCACGAACACGATCCTGCACACGCTTGCGTTGGCCTGTGAAGCCGGTATTTCTTATCCGATCAAGAGGCTTAACCTGCTTGCAAAATTAACGCCAACGGTTTGCAAAGTTTCGCCGTCACGTCCTGAAATTCACATGGAGGACGTGCATCGGAAGGGTGGCATTGCGGCGATCCTCAAGTCAGTCTCTCGAGACGGACGGGCGCCGTTTGACCTTGACAGCAAGACTTGTGTCGGGAGTTTGCGGAATATGGTGGAAAAAGCGCCTGATCCGGATGGCGATGTGATACGTTCCGGCGCAAAGGCCTTTTCGAAAGAGGGCGGGCTTGCGGTCCTTTATGGGGATATCGCGCCGGAGGGAGCGGTCGTGAAGACTGCGGGCGTGGATAAAGAAATGATGCAGTTCACCGGACGCGCGAAGTGCTATGACTCGCAGGAAAGCGCGCTTGCGGCGATCCTGAAAGGGAAGGTTGTGGACGCTGACGTTGTGGTGATCCGTTATGAAGGACCGAGGGGTGGTCCCGGGATGCAGGAGATGCTGTCGCCGACCTCGGCTTTGAAAGGCCGTGGGATCAAAGCGGCGCTTGTGACAGACGGCCGTTTCTCAGGCGGCACGCGCGGGCTTTGCATCGGGCATATTTCTCCGGAGGCTGCCGCAGGAGGACCGATCGCGATCATCAAAAATGGCGATACGATCAAGATTGATGCTGAGAAAAGGACGATGAATGTCGTCCTTTCGGCGGGGGAGATCAAAAAGCGTCTTTCCAAACTCAAGCCCTTCACGCCCAAGGTCACGGGCGGCTGGCTCGGACGATATGCCCGTCACGTTTTAAGCGCCCACACCGGAGCTGTGATGGATAACACAGCGCTTTTTTTGTCAAAGGGGAAGAAGAGATCTTAAGATGAAAGCGATCCCTATCGCGGAAAATATCTGGTGGGTCGGAGCGATCGATTGGAATGCCCATCATTTTCACGGCCAGACTTTTACCACGAAGCGCGGCACGACCTACAACGCCTACCTGATCTTGGGTGAAAAGATCACGCTGATCGATACGGTGTACGGTCCTTTTGCCGATGAGATGTTTCAGCGTATCCGTTCGATCGTTCCGGTCGAGAAGATCGATACCGTGATCGTCAACCACATCGAACCGGACCATTCCGGCGCACTACCGGCTCTGGTTAAACTTTGTCCCAAGGCCAAGATCTACGGAAGCGCGCGCGGGGGGCAGGGACTCGAGCGTTACTACCAGCAGAAGTTCAATTTTCATGCGGTGAAAACGGGCGACAAGCTAAGTCTCGGAAAACGGACGCTCAATTTTATCGAGATTCCGATGATCCATTGGCCGGACAGCATGATGAGCTACCTCGTGGAAGACGGGATCCTTTTCTCCAACGACGCGTTCGGACAGCATTACGCCACGAGCGAACGTTTCGATGATGAAGTGCCGCAGGAAACTCTCATGGAAGAGGCGGGGAAGTATTACGCCGGCATTCTGTGGCCGTTCAGCCATTTGATCGCTCAAAGGCTCGCGGAGATCGAGAAGATGGCGATCCCCATCAAGATGATCGCGACCTCCCACGGCCTCAGTTGGCGCAAAGATCCTGGCAAGATCATTCAGGCTTATAAATACTGGGCCACGAATGCGACAACGCCCAAGATCGTCGTGGTTTATGAGACGATGTGGGGTTCCACCGCAAAGATGGCGCAAAAAATCGTGGACGGGATCAGTGACGCGGGAGTGAAGTTCGAGCTTTATGATATGGCTCAGTCGGACCGCACCGAAGTGATCCACTCCATGCTTGATGCCAAGGCCTTCATCGTGGGTTCCTCGAACCATGATAGCGGAATCTTGCCGAATATGACCTCCTTTATGGAATTCCTCAAAGGTTTGCATCCCAAAAACCGCATCGGCTGCGCCTTTGGTTCCTACGGCTGGTCCGGGGTTGCGATCCAATCGCTTCAGAATACGCTTGCCGCGGCAGGTGTGGAGATCGTCCAGCCTTTGCTTTCTGTGGTCTATGCTCCGGATGAAAAGCAGCTCGTAGCTTGTTATGAGTTGGGTAAGAAAATGGCGGAATTGACTCTCGCTAAGTAACTCGAGTTCTGCGTTTTTTTGTCCCACGGGGACTGCAAAAACGCTGTCATTCCCGCATCCTTTTAGCGGGAATCTAGAAAAACATGGATCCCCGACCTGCCCGAAAGCAGGCATTCGGGGATGACACGCCACAAAAGAGGAGAACTCTTATGGAAACCTTTGACGCTCTCGCAAAACGCGCCAGCGCCCGCGATTATATGAACCAGCCGGTCCCCAAAGATATGCTGGAAAAGCTTGTGGATGCGGGGAGACGTGCTCCAAGTGCCCGGGCGGTCGAGCCTTGGGAATTCGTGGCGATCCTGGACCGTGCGATGCTCGATAAACTCGCCGGCATTATTAGCACGGGAGTATTCCTCAAGCAGGCGACGGCCTGTATCGTGGTTTTTTGCCAGGACACCAAGTATTACCTCGAAGACGGCTCTGCGGCGACTGAGAACATCCTCCTCGCGGCGACAGACCTAGGGCTTGGCACCTGCTGGATCGCAGGGGACAAGAAGGAATATTGCGAAGAAGTCTCAAAACTCCTCGGCGCGCCAGCGCATTTGAAGTTGATCAGTCTGATCTCGGTCGGCTGGGCGGTTCGTGAGCCCAAACAACGCAAACGTCGCTCCCTCTCCGAGGTTCTCCACTGGGAAAAGATCTGACGCCGTACGGAGTAAGGCGTACGGAGTTTTGCGAGATCTTCTTCACCGCACTGATTTTCCATCAAAAGCCAATAATGAAATTAGTGCGGTCCTGACTACCATTGTATCTTTATGAAAGTCAGGGCCGTACCCCGTACGCCGTACTCCGCACAAAAAAGAGATGCAAAAGGGGGGGATTTCACGTATAGTACGTCATCAAAAATGATGTCCCCCTCTGGGGCGCTTTGTCCCGGGGGGCGTGCAGCATAACAAGGAGATTCACCGTAATGGCAAAAGGTAAAGTAAAGTGGTTCAACAATCAAAAAGGTTATGGATTCATCACGCCTGAGAATGGCGCCGATGTGTTTGTCCATCACACTGCGATCCAGGGCGAAGGTTATAAGTCTTTGGAAGAAGGTCAGGCTGTGGAGTTCGAGATCACCCAAGGTCCTAAGGGCGATCAGGCAGTCAACGTCACCAAGGCGTAAAAGTCCGTCAAGTTCAGGGCCCGGTCTCAAAACCGGGCCCTAACTTTTTTTAATGTCTCAATCCTCCTCAAATCAGAGTTACTAAAAGGGACAGTCCCTTTAATGTTTTCAGAGGGACTGTCCCTTTTCAGTATTTTTCTTAAGGATCTATGCCAGCCCAGAAAAGACGTAAAGATGTCCGGAATGTCGCCATCGTCGCTCACGTCGACCACGGAAAGACCACGCTTGTTGACGCTCTTTTGAAACAAAGCGGGTCTTATAAATTCGAGGCCGGAGAATCCACCATCATGGATTCCAACGATCTGGAGCGCGAGCGCGGGATCACGATCTTTTCCAAGAATGCCTCATTTCGTTACAAGGACGTGCAGTTCAATATCGTCGATACGCCGGGCCACGCGGATTTTGGAAGTGAAGTGGAACGCATCCTCAAAATGGTCGACGGCGTTCTGCTCCTGGTCGATGCCTACGACGGGCCGATGCCTCAAACCAAGTTCGTCTTGAAAAAATCTCTCGCCCTGCATCTCAAACCTATCCTTGTGGTCAACAAGATCGATCGTCCGAATTGCCGGCCGCACGAAGTAGCGGACATGACGTTCGATCTTTTCTGTGAGTTGAACGCCACGGATGAGCAGCTGGATTTTCCGATCGTGTATGCCTCGGGCCGGGAAGGCTGGGCCGCACTTGACCTTGAAGATGAGCGCAAGGACATGACGCCGCTCCTCGAGACCATTTTGCACCGTGTCCTGCCGCCGATCGCAGATCCCGAACAGCCGTTCCAGATGCTTGTGACTATGCTGGATTATGATAATTATGTGGGACGCATCGCGATCGGCCGTATCGCACACGGACAGATCCGTTATGGCGATCCTATGGTCGTGGTGAAACAAAACGGCGATGTGATCCGTGGCAAAGTGACCAAGATCCTGAAGTACCAAGGGCTCAAACGGATCGAAGCCCAGGATGCGATGGGCGGGGATATCATCTCGATCGCCGGGATCGATGATATCAAGGTGGGGGAAACACTGGCCTCTCCGGAGAAACCCGAGGCCCTACCGACTCTAAAGATCGATGAGCCTACGATCTCGATGAATTTTTCTCATAACACGAGCCCCCTTGCCGGGAAAGACGGCGGCCGGTTTCTGACTTCCCGCCACATCCGTGACCGGCTTGCGCATGAAGCCATGATGAATGTCGGAGTCAAGGTGGAAGAAGTGGAAGGCGGGGAGCGCTTCAAGGTCTCCGGCCGCGGGGAATTGCATCTTGCGATCCTGATCGAGACCATGCGCCGCGAAGGTTACGAGTTAGAGGTTTCGCCGCCGAAAGTCATTGTAAAAACGATCGAAGGGGAACTCTATGAGCCTGTGGAAGAAGTGACCATCGAAGTGGACCCCGGTTATCAGGGTTCTGTCATCGAGGCTTTGGGCAAAAGGCGCGCCGAGATGAAACATATGAACATGAGTGCGGTGGGCGGGACGGTCCGCATGGAATTCCTGGTCGCGTCGCGCGCGCTCCTGGGTTTTCGTAATGAATTTATGGTCATGACGCGCGGGACGGGCATGATGTATCAGAATTTTTTCGAATATCAGCCGTTCAAAGGCGAAATGCCCGAGCGTCAATCCGGAGTGCTGATCTCGCAACTCGACGGAAATGCGGTCGCCTATTCCCTCTGGGGGCTTCAGGAGCGCGGGGAGATCTTTGTCCAACCCGGCCGGCTTCTTTACGAAGGGATGATCATTGGAGTGAACAATAAGGGGCATGACCTGGTCGTGAACGCGATCCGTGAGAAAAAGCAGACCAACATGCGCTCTTCCGGTGCTGATGAAGCGATCCAGTTGATCACGCCGAGAGAAATGACGCTTGAGTTTGCCCTCGAGTTTATCGAAGAGGACGAGCTTGTCGAGATCACGCCGAAGAATGTTCGGCTGCGTAAAAGGTATCTGACCGAAAACGAGCGCAAATCAATGGCGCGCGTTGCTGTTGGCAAGAGGCTGGGGTCGTCTTAGGTTAAAAAATCCAAACAGGAAAGGAAAATCAGATCGGAAGAGCGTCGTGTAGGGAAAGAGTGTTCAGAGCCGTGTTGAGATCAGGGGTGGCCGAGTAATAACATACAAAAGACAAAAAGAGAA
>CAYMER010000171.1:0-5602 GCA_964389345.1 uncultured bacterium
CTACACGGATCTGAACACTCTTTCCCTACACGACGCTCTTCCGATCTGTTTTGGAAACCCTGGCAGCAATGAAAAATAATGCAGACAGTGATTTGATCAAGGATGTCGTGCGTTTGCTTTATGAGCCTTGGCTCGACCAAACTACGCGTCATTTTCAAAAACTGGTTGGAGAAGACCCCTCGGCGATGAGGGCGATGATCAATCCAGTTCCGGCAGACAAAGAAACCTGCGTATTATTTGTAGATGGACTTCGTTTTGATTTGGGAGCCGCGCTCTTGGAAAAGTTGGAACACAGGGGGCTAAGAGTTAGATTGAGTCACAAGATTGCTCCTTCCCCAACGGTTACCTCTACAGCTAAGCCTGTGGCCGCTTCTCTTCAGGCCTATTGTCAGGGTAAGGATCAAAATGAAGATTTTTATCCGACAATGATAGATAGCAATCAAATTGCGAACACGGGCCGCTTACGGGACGCTCTTCAGAAAAATCGGACAGCAGTTCTTGATAGCGCTGAGAGCAGTTATGGAAAAGGCGGGGAAGCGGGAGCGTGGACGGAGGGTGGCGAGTTGGATACCCTTGGTCATAAGGTTGGCTCCAGACTTGTTCAACACATTGAATTGGAGCTGGATACTGTTGTTGAGAGGGTTTTGGATCTCTTGGATGGTGGATGGTTACATGTTCGGATTATTACGGATCATGGATGGATGTTAGTTCCGGGAGGAATGAAGAAGATCGACCTGCCAACTTCTTTGGTTGGAAGTAAGTGGGCGAGAGCCGCGATGGTTAAAGGGCAGACAACGCCAAATGTTCCAGTTTTTCCATGGTTTTGGAACCCGCAGGTGCTTGTAGCGTCACCTCCGGGCGCGGGATCTTTTATTGCTGGCGTTGAATACGCGCACGGTGGAGTGAGTTTGCAAGAATGTGTTATCCCTGAAATCATAGCAGAGCGGGGCGTGGATACGTCCCGGGCTTCGATCGGCGATATCAAATGGATAAGACTGATTTGCCGAATTTCCGTCAACGGAAATGCGAAGGGAGTGCGGGTGGATCTACGCAGTAATTGGAAGCAGGCGAATACAAGCGTCGTCGTCCCTAAAGAGTTCGCTGGTAATAACATCAGTGTAACCGTTGAAAACGAAAAACTGGAAGGAACAGCTGTCGCTGTAGTCCTTTTAGATGAATCCGGTCGTATCCTTGATCACAAGGCGACCACTATAGGAGCCAATTTATGACCATACAACTAGACCAGCTTGATAAAAAAGCAGCTGCCGCATTCGAGGGCTATTTGGTTCGCAAGGACCTTGTCAGGAAATATGCCCGGCAATATCCGGTTCCAACTTATGTTGTTGAATTTCTGTTGGGAAGATATTGTGCGACTACCAATGATGCAGAGATTGCAGAAGGTCTTGAAATCGTTGAAAAACAGCTGAAAGACCGTACCGTACGCACCGGGGATGAAGAACTCTTTAAGGCTCGTGCAAAAGAAACGGGGTCTGTGCGGATCATTGATCTGGTTAAAGCCAAGCTTGATGCAAAAAACGATTGTTATATTGCAGAATTACCTAGCCTGGCATTGCGCGACGTCAGGATCGCCGATCATCTGGTCCGTGAGAATGAAAGAATGCTGACTGATGGTTTTTATGCGGAAGTGACGCTAAGCTACGATGGAGTCGTTGCTCAGCAGCAAGGGGGTAGACCCTTTGCAATCGATGAGATCCGGCCCATTCAGATGTCTAAGGCAGACATTCTTGATGTCTATTTCAAAGGGCGAAAGTCATTTTCCACATCCGAATGGATTGATTTTCTTGTTAGGTCCATCGGTTTGGAACCAGCGGCTTTTAGCGAAAAAGCCAAAATCGTCGCTCTTTTAAGGATGGTGCCATTCGTAGAAAGAAATTACAACGCTGTTGAATTAGGGCCAAGGGGTACCGGCAAGAGTCATCTCTTTCAGCAAATATCTCCTTCGGCGCATCTGATCTCAGGAGGTAAAGCGACCGTCGCAAAGATGTTTGTTAATAATGCGAGCGGACAACGGGGGTTAGTGTGCCAATACGATGTAGTGTGCTTTGACGAAATTGCCGGTATATCGTTCGATCAAAAAGATGGTGTCAATATCATGAAAGGATACATGGCGTCGGGCCAGTTTAGCCGGGCTAAGGAGAATATCCGGGCGGATGGAAGTATTGTAATGGTAGGGAACCTGGATGTTGATATCGAACAGCAGCAGAAGGTGGGGCACTTGCTGAGCCCGCTCCCGCAGGAAATGCGGAATGATACGGCATTCATGGATCGTATTCATGCCTATATCGCTGGTTGGGATTTCCCAAAGGTGAGTCCTAAAGAACATCTAACAGACCACTTCGGTTTAGTGAGCGACTTTTTGAGCGAATGTTTGAGCCGGCTGCGAAGTTACAACCGTGTCCCAACTATGCAAGGAAGGGTTCATTTAGGCGGAGCGTTGAGCGGACGTGATATCGAAGCGGTCTATAAAACCGTAAGCGGGCTTCTGAAACTGCTATTTCCGGATCCTGAAATGGCTGTAAGTGATGAAGACCTTGAAAAGATTGTGCGGGTCGCACTAGAGGCGCGTCGCAGAGTCAAAGAACAGCAGAAGCGCGTGTTCAAGAGTGAGTTTCGAAACACGCACTTTAGTTACCTTATGGTACCAGATGGTCCGGAGCACTTTGTAGCGACGCCAGAGTTGCATAGCGATGAAGCTATCGAAACCGATCCGCTTCCTCCCGGACAGGTCTGGGGCGTTAGTGCCGGCGGTCCCGAGACAGGCCCGGGTTTGTACAGGATTGAGGTGACCTGCGGTCCTGGAAGTGGCGTGAAAATATTAAACCATCCCGCGCCGCCGGCGTTCCGAGAGAGTGTAAAAGTGGGCGAACAGAATCTTTATACAAGAGCGAAAGAGCTGGTAGGGGATCGGGATCCTCGCTCGGAAGAGTTCTCGATTCAAATGCGGGCAATAGATGCAGATAAATCCGGGACAGG
This sequence comes from uncultured bacterium, assembly GCA_964389345.1. Lineage (GTDB taxonomy): Bacteria > Omnitrophota > Omnitrophia > Omnitrophales > Aquincolibacteriaceae > Aquincolibacterium. Next base: position 2,995 of record CAYMER010000171.1, read on the forward strand.
GTTGGGATTGAGTGTTCTTGCGGCTCTATGCGGATCTTTGCTTGGGCGAAGCACTCGTGGAGGGGCGATTATTGCTGGTCCTCTTAATTTGGGAGGATCGATCGAGAATATTCCTAATGCGATCCGACTCGCTGAACTGGCTTTGGATAAACAGGCACAGACGTTGTTGCTGCCCGTTTCCTGCCGGCGACAGCTGAACGATCTTCCGGACGACATCTGGACCAAAATCAACATCGAGTTTTATAAAGATACGACTGACGCCGTCTTCAAAATGCTCGTGGAGTAAGCTCTTTCAAAAGCAGGGCAGGCGATTGCCCCTTCTTTCAATGACCTTAAGTCCGGCCACAGCAGACGGACCGCTAAGGTTTGTCAGAAAGGAGGGCCTGAACATGAACAGGTGCAAAAACGACGCCCCAGGTATGCGGGGTTGTCGCTCTCGAAATCAAAACGGACTGCTTCGAGATAAGCGTGATGATACTCACGCTGGAACTATCGAGAAGCAATACGGCGTTGATTTCGGAGTTCGATCCAATATGCATTTAGATGAACTTCTAAAGCGTAAAGGAAAGGACTCTCTCAATGATCTGATTACGGGTCAGTAATTAGATCGGCATCGCCTGCCTTGCCCTTAACTTGATCGCAAATAGCATAGGAGCGTAATATGACAATTTGGCAGCAATTACTCATGACATCGTTAGGCGCTTTTTTTGGTTTTTTAAGTGCGCTCGTTCTTTTTTGGGTGAAGGAAAGTGTTTCGGAAAAGAAAAAAGAACATGCCTTAATACAAAACCTAATTTATGAATTAAATTACAATATCGCGCTATATGAAAAATACATTACCGAGATCACTGAGTGTATCGAAGCTGTTAATGCCGGAAATCGGAATACCTACATAAGTGTCAATTATTCGTTCATAGCTCGTTATTTTGCTATCCAGTTCTATCAAGCGGGTATGATTCAGAAGTACTTACATCACGAAGATATGAAGAGATGGAATGATTTTCTTATAAACTTGCCGGAAGGTGGACAAGCATTTGTTTTGGGGAGGCTGGAAGCTTGGAGGAATAACGCGATTTCTAGAGATGAAGTGTTTGTCCCCTTAAATCTGGAAAGAAAACAGATAAATTATGCTTTGGAAATTACTCGATATATAAAGACGAAAATCCAATCGCGCTGAATGTCGTCTTTTGCTTGAAATGCGTCAACGCTATATGCGAAAGTGATATCAATGTTCGAGCTCATAGATATTTTTTTAAAAAGTCCTCAGCAAAGAAAGAATTTGTTTTGGAATACCGTTTGGGGTGGGCGGGGAGGCATTAAGCAAGAAATAATTCCGATGTTGCTTTTTGTTTCAGCTGTGTATCCGTTGCTTGCAGGGATTGGTTCTCTTATTAGCGGGTTGGGCAAACACCCGTATGCGTTTTATTTCTTCGGCGTTCGAAAGTATTCTCTCTCCCTACCTGATAATTATTCGATTATTTTCAACATCTTGCTTTGGGTAGCTTATTTTTCTTCAGCAATAGCAATCTTTATTCCTTGTCATAAAGCAGCATTAAAAAGCCTCAACCATTTCAAAGCAAAGAATTCTGCGCTTTTAAAAATACAATTTTCACCCATAGAAACTGTAATTTATTCATCGCTCCGGTTATCAGATGAACTTAATAAATATGCAAATGCTATTTTGCCGTCGGATTTGGGATCCGGGGATGATATAGGGTGGATGGAAGGATGCTTCTATAAGGTTTTATCTGGAAAACGGCCGAGCGGTTCTTATAGTGGACCCACTGTCGAATCTAACAGCTTTTTTGTCGAATTGCGAAGCGAAGCAGATGTTGTCTCGCGTCTCGACTTGGCTGGTTGGTACCCGGAAAAAGAAATCCGTAAAGACGAAATAACGTCAAAACTTTTTATATTAGCTGATCATGTGGCCAAAGGTTATCTTGGGAAAAATTTTGCTGTAGGCGCAAAGACATACAAATTACTCGCGCAAACTTTTGTTGCTGCGCATTTGAGACAAAGGGAGGCTTTTAAGGGGAACTTAAATGTTACTCTTCAGCTTTTTGAGGAATATAGCAAAAGCGAACGCCCGCTAAAGGGCATCCCTTACGTTGTCGTCAAATTTGGGCCAAAGATCTTGTTGATTTGCCTAATCGGTCTAAGTCTTATCTTGTTAGCTTCTCTTATTTATTTTGTACCCCAAGGTTTGGTTTCTTTTGTTAAGAGTCGTTATAATTTGCAGTGGGACATTAATATTGTTAATGGCGTGAACCAGAACTTTTGGATGTTGGTCGTCAGTATTTTTGGTTTTTTGTTTCTCAAGATTTTTAGGAAAAGTAAAAATACCGATCGCGTATAATGTCGCAATCTCCCTCAAATGCGAGATTGATAAGCTGAACGGAGATTTATAGTGACTTTGACGCAGCACGCTGAGCTTGTACAGCATCAGCTGGAATCACTTAGGGACAGCGTAAAAGCTTCAGTTGATCATAAGAGAAGAAGCGATTCATCTTATCCGGTAGCTTCAAAAAAATTTAATGAAGCTGTGAAGCAGCTTACCGAGTTGGCGAGTACTATTCCTCCAATCCAGCGATCATTGAAGGCGATAAAC
>CAYMER010000172.1:0-8057 GCA_964389345.1 uncultured bacterium
GGGACCGGTTCACCACTAAGGAAAAGCAAGGCAGCCCGGTCCGGGTCAGCCCGGTCGAAGAGAAAAGACCGCCCATCGGGGTCGGGGACAGAGGCGCCAGGAGTTCCCCGCCCTCTCCAAGGCCGAGAGCGATCGGCGCCATCCCCATGATGGTCGTGGTGGACGACATGAGCACAGGCCGCGTTCTTGTGCGTACCGCTTCACAAACGGCCTGGACCATTTCTTTACCTTCCGAACGGAGCTGGTTGATATATTCCATGAGCACGATCCCATTGCCCACGACCACGCCGCCCAGAAGCACGAGACCTAAAAGAGAGATCACGTTAAAAGAGCTCCCTGTCACTTTTAAAGCAATAAGCGCACCGCCGAATGAAAGCGGCACGGTAACCATAATGATCAAGGGCTGCAGGAAAGATTCGAACTGGGCGGCCATGATCATATAGACGAGCATGATGGCAAGCGCGAACGCAAAAATGACGCCCCCGAAATTCTCCTTGATCTCCTTGGCCTTACCGGAAAGTCTGACCTGGAAATCCTGCGGAATGTCGTCAGGAACCTTCAACCCCACAAGAAACGCCTGAACATCGGCGAGCACATCTTTGTCCTGGCGGGTCTTGTCGATCTCGGCCGAAACGGTCACCGTGCGCTCTTGGTCCATTCGCTTGATCTCGCTCGGCCCTTGCCCTCGATCGATAGAGGCGATCTCTTTTAAAGGAACGTGAATATCCAGAACCTTCGAGTAAAGCAGCAGCGTCCCGAGATTTGAGATATTCTCCTTGTCCTTGGCACTCAATCTCACCCGCACATCGATCTCGCGGCCGGCCTCGCGGTACTGCGTTGCGACGACGCCTTCGATAGCCGCTTTCGCTGTGAGCGAAACATCCATCGCGGAGATCCCATAAAGAGCCGCGCGCTTTTTATTGATCTCGAGTTTCGTTTCCGGCGTTTTCTCGCCCGTATCATCCTGAATATTGACAATACCCGGGATCGCACCGAGGCGTCCTTTAAGCCGTTTCACAAGATCTTCCATAAGCACAAAATCGTACCCTTTCGCCTCGATCAGAATCGGCTTGAGACTCCCACCGCCCACCGAAAATTCACTTTCCTGAAGTACAAATTCAACTTTGGCCTCATCTTTCTCAAAATTGATCGCATCAACTTTTTTCTTAAGAGAAGCCACGATCTTAGAGGAAGGCTTTTTCCTTTCTTTGTCGAGCGTCACAAGAATAAGTGATTGAGACGGCCGCAGGGTTTCGATCTTGATCTCGCCGCGGCCTGTTTTCTCACTCCCGATCGCAACAGAAATATCCTGAACAGCGTCCTCCGACCGCAGCACTTCTTCCAGTCGCTTGCAAACCGCGTCGGTGACACCCAGCCGCGTCCCAAGCGGCATATCGACCTTCACGTAGAACTGCCCCTGGTCCACTTTTGGCAAAACCTCGCGATCGATCGTTGGAACCAACAGAAAAGTCGAGGCAAGCACCGCGAACACGGTGAGCAGGATCCCGGTCATGAAACGGTTCTGTTCCGTTTTTGTGGGCATTGCCATGATCCTTTGATCCAGATCTCCGGTGAGGCTGAGCGGCTTATACTCCTGCTCTTTTACCGTCACATAAGTGGAAAGTAGAGCGATCAGAGTGAGCGGAACGAAGGTCGAGATGATTTGTGAAAAAATGATCGCCCAGGCGAGATCCTTAAAGATCTGGCCCGCGACACCCGGCACAAATACGATCAAAGGGAAAAATACGGCGATCGTGGTCAGGTTGGAGGACACGACAGGCCATACCAATTCCGTAGCGCCATCAATAGCCCCTTGCTCAGCGCTCGCGCCTTCCTGGCGTTTACGAAAAACATTCTCCAGCACCACGATGCTGGTGTCCAAGATCATCCCGATGGCGATCGCGAGCCCTCCGAGGGACATGATATTCACCGTGACACCTGCCATGGCCATCAGGAAAAACACACCTAAAATGGTCAGTGGGAGCGACACCACCACCAGGACCGACATCGCGATAGCGCGAAGATAGATGTAGAGCGTGATCAGGGCTAGAACACCGCCCTGCATGGCCTCCTTGGCGAGGTTTTCGATCGTGCCTCGGATAAAAATGGAGTGGTCGTAAATGATCTTGACCTGAAGCCCGCGGGAATTCAGATCCTCCTCAAGGAATTTCAGTTCCTTGCGAAGTTGGTCCACAACCTGGATGGTGTTCGCGTTCGACTGCTTTTGGACGGCGACAGAAATATTCTCAGCCCCGTTATAACGGGAAATGCTGGTCTTATCCGCCAGCCCATCCACGACATTCCCGATATCCTTGACGGTCACGAGACGCTTCTCCATCATCTGCTTCTCGACCTCTCCCCGCAATCTTTCGATCGTTTCGCGAGGCCCCTGGCTCGTGTCGCGTTCGACAAAACTCACGTCTTCTCGCCGGAGTTTTTCCACGTTATCCACCCCAACCACTGCGTATTCAATCTCGGCAGGCGATCGGAAATCACCCACAGTCCGGATCAGATATTCATAGAGACCTTTTTTGATGCTTCCGGCCGGATAGGATACGTTGGCCTCATCCAAAGAATTAACAACCTCAAGAAGGGAGAGCTTGTTGGCCTGAAGACGCGGTTGGTCGATCTCGACTAAGATCTCGCGGTTCACGCCGCCCGAAAGACTTACCGAAGCAACCCCTTCTACCTTTTCCAGACGATCTTTGATCATTTTCTCGGTCAGGAGTTTCATACGCACCGGAGGAAGATCCGGAGCAGTGACGGAAAGAAGCAGGATCGGCCGGGAGAGAGGATCGAATTTTAAGACCACGGGGTCTTGGGCCTCTTTGGGAAGTCTTTCCTTGATGAGATCAACCTTTTCGCGGATCGCCAGCGCCGCGAAATCGATATCCTGGCCCCAGTTGAAGGAGGCCATAATGGTGCTGCGGCCTTCGCGCGAAACGGATTCGATGCGCTTGAGGCCCGAAACGGACCCGATCGCCTCTTCGACCACGCGCGTGATAAGCGTCTCAATCTCTTCGGGCGCGGCATTCGAATAATCAGTTACGATCGTGACCTGGGGAAATGTGATCGGGGGGAAAAGGTCTTGCGGAAGACGCTTAAAAGAAAGAACGCCCAGGAGGATCAACCCGAGCGTGAACATGTAGATCGTAACTTTTTTCTTGATCGCGAATTCGGGAAGGCTCATAGGATAGAGATCATTCTGCGGCGATCATTTTTTGTCCGCATAGCGCTACATCTCAGCTTCTTGGGTTTCGATCAAACGGACCTTCTTTCCATCCTCCAATCTCTCGAACCCGGTCATGACCACGACCTCTCCTTCCGTAAGGCCCGCGTCGATCTGGGACTAGTCAGTGCGGGTGTAACCCACGGTCACGGGACGCTTCTCAGCGGTACCCTCCTCGATCTTTGTGGAATCTTTTCCGTCTGTCGCCTTGCCGGCTCCTTTTCCGATCTTCTTCTCGCCCTTTTCCTGACTTTGGGCCCCGGCACTCAACGCGGCTATGGCACCCAGCCCGCCTCCCATGGCTCCGGCGACCCGGGGCTCTACAGCTTTGGACGCAGCACCTTCCGGCAATTTAATGACATAGACGAATTTTTCGCCTTCACCGCCCTGGATGGCATCCGTCGGCACCACCAAAGCGTCCTTCTTGCTATAAAGCATGATGCGAACGCGGGCGAACATCCCCGGCATCAGAAGCCCTTCGGGATTTTCAATGCGCACCTTGGCCGTCGAGGTACGGCTTGTTCCCGAGATCTGCGGTGCAATATTTTCAATCACACCTTCAAAGGTCTTATCCGCATAAGCGTCCACGAAAACTTTGGCCTTCTGTCCTAGCGTGATCTTCTGAACATCGCGCTCGACGATCCCGAACTCCGCGTAAACATACTCAATATTGATATGGGTCCCGATCAGCGTGCTCTGGCTGATATTTTCCCCTTCTTCAATGTTCAGATCTCCCAGCATTCCGGAAGATGGAGCGTAAAGGTTGGACTTCTCGAGCATGGACTCGTTGGCCTTCATTTCAAGTCGTTGGGCCTCAGCTTCGTATTTTGCGGCATCCATTTCTAATTTCTTTTTTTCCACCGTCGACGGCGGTATCGCTCCCATTTTCAGAAGCTTCTCATTTTCCGCGACTTCGTTCTCCGTAACTTTGGCCTGGGACTCGGCTTTGTTGAAAGCCGCTTGAGCCCGTTTCAACCGCAAAAGAATGTCATCCTGTTTCATGGAAACGAGCAAGGCACCTTCTTCGTAACGTTCCCCTTCTTTGTAATTGATCGAACTGATCACGCCCGGGATCTCGAAACTGAGTTTCAGTTCCATCGCCCCTTTGATGGTCCCAAGCACGTTCATGGAATCTTCATAGTTGAACCGGCCGACCTTGAACCCCTTGACCGCTACCGGCGCGTCCTTGGCCACCTGCTGCTGTTGTTTCATTGTTTCACTCAAGGAGGGCTTGGCGCTTTTAAAAAGCCCCGTCACCATCTTACCCGCAAAAAAGAGCCCCACCACAACGGACACGATAATGATAAGACGGACCCTGTTCTGAAAAATCCATGAGCTTTGCATCGCTTCCGGGATCGGGCGCGGCATCTTGACCGGCCCCTCCGACGGAGATTTTATTCTGAACGGAAGCTTCTCGTTCCCGGGATTCTCGTCGTTTTTCATATCCATTTTTAGCTCCGTTTTTTGAAATTCTAATAGTAAATATACAAAAACAAAACAAATTCCAACATCCAATCACCCGAACAGTTTTTGTTTTTTGCGTCTTGGCGCTTGGTTATTTATTGGTTATTACATCTTGGATCTTGGTTATTCTCCGGCTATTTCTTTTGAGGATTATCCATGCTAAAGAAATTCTGGATGCCCACGGCGTGATTCAGTGCCGCTTTGGCTGAAAAATAGTCTTTGAGCGCCTTGTGGAGTTCCGCCTTTTCGCGCACAAGATCGGATTCGGCCTGGAGATATTCCGAAAGCTCAATCTCTTTTTTGCTCAATCGATGTTCCGCAAATTCGCGCAGACGTTTGCGGTATTCCAGGCGCTTGACCGTGGAATTCACCTGGATCAGGGACTTTTGATAATCGTAATAAGCCTGTTTGACATCCTGGAGCACCTGTTTCTCGGCCTTCTCCAATTCCACGACCTGGTTGAGTTTGTCGACCTCAGCCTGTTTCACATTCACAAAAGCATCGAGGCCATCCAACACGCCGATATTCAGACCGTTCTTCCTAAGCCACTGCCCCTGCGAATAACCATAAGATCCGATAGTCGCCGTTTTATAATCGCGATCAAAAGTGTAATTCACTTTGTTCCCGCCAAGATTCCAGTTCATCTCGAGCATCAGCTGCCATTCCTTTTTTGGCTGAGGTGTGGTTTTGTATCCCGGGCCCAAACCCATTTGCTGCGCGCCATCTTCCGTGTATGCTTCGCCCAAGGCTCCGAATTTATAGGTCAGATTGGCCTTCGGCAAAAACTCACCCCACCGGATACGCTCCCCGAGCCGCGCGGCCTGGAGCTTCGCGGCCTCGACCTGAAGTTCCGGACGATGCCCATACGAAAGATCGATCAATTTTGAAAGTTCCGGCGCTTTGCCTTCGCCTTTAAAAACATCGGGCAGAACCTTGGCCCCGGCCACACCCCCCGCCGGAATCGCCTGTCCTTCGATCACATCATTAAGATCATAGATCTTGGTAATCGTGATCTGGTCATTGACCGAAAGATCGAGATATTTCTGCATATCCAGTTTCGCGATCTCCAACTCCTGATTCGCGGACTCAAGATCGAACTGCATCTGACTGAAAAGCGACTGCACGTTCAGACGTTCGATCTCGGAAATGATCTTCTCCTTGAACTTCTCTTCCGACATGTCTGCGAAACGCTTCATCTTTTCCACCGCAACGCGATGTTCTTCGGCGGTCTGCAGGGTACGCTGGTATTCAAAATAAGCGCGGGAAAGATCGAATACGAGTTCGGCGAGGGTTTTATCGTATTGTTTTTTCGAAGCCTCCAGATTCGCTTTTTCCTGGAGAAGTGTATTCCAAAGAATTCCACCGTTAAAAATAGGCTGGCGAAGAGTTACATGCCAGTCCTCCCCTGTAAACGGTAACTCCTGAGCTGTTCCAGACCGATCGTTCATATTAAGCGTTACCTCTGGAAACAATTTCCGGAAAGCCACAAGCATGCGGCGGTTGTAAAGCGCTATATTCTCGTGCGCGGCCTTGGCCTGAGTGTGCACCGATTGGGCGCGCAAAATGAGCTCCTGGAGGTCCTTGGCCCCGCCGTTTAAGAATTCCTCTTTCTGTTCGATCTTTAGCGGCGTAATGGTCGTCCGGATATAGATCCTGTCCAAATAAGGCATCGCCTGACTGCGTTCGGCCCGCATCCCTTCGACCTGCTGCGCAACGACTCCTTCTATGGCCTGGTCACGCGCTTTTTCCTCGGCTTTTTCTCTTCTTTTATTTTTCTTCTTTAATTTTTTATCCCGCATTTCGATCTTTACCTCGTACGCACCTTTACGCGTCGCGACGGGTTCTCCGACCTGAGGAGCCGGAGGAGAAGCTTGAGGAGACAGCGAGACCGTCATGGGAGCGGGAGGAATGACGGCGGGACTGGCAGAACCACCTCTCAATTCCGGTTGAGGAAGCGACCGGTCTTCAGAAACCGCAGAGGTACCTGCAGAGGAAACGGGCCCTTCCGCGGCTTGCCCCCGGGAAGCGGGTAAGCACACAGCCGCCACGACAAAAAAGATGCACGTTTGAAAAATGGCTTTTTTCATAAGCATTGTATTGGCGGCATTTTACCACGGTTAAGTGCAAAAACCACTACCCTTGTCTTAGATCCGACCTTATAAAGGGTCGACAAGAACGATCCTGACTTTTCTTTTCAAGGTGGTAGTTCGGGCGTCCACAATTACCGCTTTGCGGCAATTGATCACCAGTGGAACTGCCCAATTCCCATTTCACAACATACTGACAGACCTTGCAGTAGCCCTTCTTTTATCGGCAAAACAACTCCCCACTTTACAGATTTCACTCTAGCTCAAGAAAAGCGACATCGCAAACAGGAAGGAGAAGTCACCCGAAACAGAATAGAATTACGCTGAAGCGAATTCGCCGGAAGGAATCGCATCCCCCGTGTTTCCTTTTGGGCGCAACCGCTACGATTCGCCGCTGATGCCGTTAATGCCGCTATCTTCCAGCTGCATTCTTAAAAGACCCGGGCTCGAAGAGTCACAATTCCCATCCCTATCAAAATCAAGAAAATAGCCTTCTCCGTTTCCATAATTCCATGTTTTCCAGGCATCCACCTCACCCGCCATTTTGAGACAGACCATTCGCGTCCCTTGAACGGCCACCGCCTTAATGTCGGTTGTGATCTTATCTCCTCTCGCCGGGAACCGATAACTTTTTTCGTAAACACCGCGGTCAAGACATCCCTCGGATTCCAGAAGGGCATAAGTGGCATTCGCAGGCAAACTGCCGTCATGATCGATTTTGTATTGCTTGATGCATTCCGAGATCGCCCGCAGGGTGTTTATGGCGCTGTCGGCCTTTTTCTGATCCGCAGTTTTTTGCATGTGGGGAACCGCCAACGCGGCACACACCGAAATGATGACCATTACGATAATGATCTCAAAAAGCGTCACCCCTTTGGCTCCTGAAACAAAAAAAACATCCCTGGCGGCAAAGCTCCTGTGACGCATCAGGCGTTCCCCTCTTCCGGTACATGCGTCAGGTCCTGAAAATCTTCCCGCCTGATCGCAAAAACGCCCGGGGTCCCCGGCGCATAGTCCGTGAGAAACTTCTCGTTGTAATCGAAGTTCCTGTCCGGCGCCTGATAATAAGACGTCCCATAGAATGCAGGAGTGGATGCCGGGGTTTTCTTCATTTCTTCCGCCTCCCAAGGGCTTGTGAGCACGCCGGAAAAATTAAATGAGATCGGAAGAGCACACGTCTGAACTCCAGTCACCGGCTATGATCTCGTATGCCGTCTTCTGCTTGAAAAAAAAAAAAAATACCAATACGAAGTAGTAGAGCTAAGTCGCAAGAACAA
>CAYMER010000173.1:0-7893 GCA_964389345.1 uncultured bacterium
ATCTCAATTTACTGTCATTTTGGGATGCACCAGGCTTACGGTGTAGAGTGTGCAGCGTGCCGTTCTATTGATCCGCAAGGAGACTTTGGATCGCGGGCATCAACAGAGCGGCCTGCCAACGCATCATACCGCTTGTCTCTATCACCTTCTCGATTGAGCGAGGCTCGTGCCGTGCCACGGCCGTTAGGGTGGCGCGGGAAGCTAGGAAGCAAGGTTCCATCTTAAGCTCCCCCGCAATTATCTTACACGCGGCGAGTAAGGCCTCCACTTTCTCGGAAGTTGGCTGCCTCTCCCTCGATCGAATCCTCTCTGGAGCAACCGGCCACTCCGATAAAGGAAGACTCTCCGCGACCCGAATCGCGCTTTCCAAACGCACGAGATTCTCCCCGGTGATCCTTTTCATGGATTTCGGCCCCGGGTGAAGCGATTCGTTGGGATTTTCCGACCGCCAGCGAGCAAGCTCGATCAGGTCTTCATTCAGCAGGATCATAAAAGGCGGTCGATCTCTTCGCTGGGCTTCCTCATCCCGCCATTTCCAAAGTTCCCGCACAAAGACAAGCTCCTTCGGGGCTAACCCAAAGGACCCCTTAATGCGCCAAACCTCTCTCGCGTCATTTTTTCCCTCACGCCCGGAGGTCTCGACCACGCGCTCGCAGCATTCCCGGTGCCAATCCGAGCGGCCTGCTTCCTGAAGACCTCTGGCCAAAGCGCCGGCGATCGTTTCCAGATATTTCGTGTCGTCCGAGGCATAGTCGAGCTGCTTGGTGGATAAAGGCCGCCGTGCCCAGTCGGATTTTTGACCCGCCTTCGAGAGCACGACCCCGCAAAACCTTTCGGCCAATGCCGCAAGACCGATCTTTTCATACCCCAGCACTTGAGCGGCCAGCATGGTGTCAAAGACAGGCGCTTTCGGCCGGAACTCAAATGATTTTTTTAGCATGCGGAGGTCATAGTCCGCGCCCTGCAGGACCAACTCTTTGCGGGATAACATCTCCAGGAATTCGGTAAGCGATAGACCGGCGAGAGGATCAATCACGTAGTTCGATCCTAAAAAACTCAACTGAATGAGACAGACCTTTTCAAAGTAATGGTGCAGGCTGTCGGCCTCAGTATCGAGGCCCACGCGTGAAGTAGCTGAGAGCGCTTCAGTGAGCCGCGCGAGACTTTCCGCGCTGTCGACATAGGTATAATTTGCGCCGGTTTTTATATTCACGTTTTTTTCATGAGAGCATGTCACGCGGCAACACAAGCCTGTGGCAGATGTTACTTTTTCTTTTTTTTCGTCGACTTTTTCGTAGCTTTTGACGCCGGTTTTTTGCTTTTGGCAGCAGCAGGAGGCGGTGTCTTAAGCTCCTTCACATGCGCCGGCACGACGATGCCGGAGGTGATGTCCTTGGGAACATGACCGGCCTTCCGGATCGCGAAACATTCCGGGCAATAGACCGGACGCTCCCCGCTCGGCCTGAAGGGCACTTCACAGCGCTTTTGGCAATCGGCACAAACCGCCTGATAGAGGACCCTTTCACGCGGGCCTTGGCTGGACTGAGAACCCTGATCCGGCCGCGAAGCCGGCTGTGCGTGATAAGACGGCTGCGGACGCTGAAGATCCTGGACCGCGCGCCTCACTTCCGTCGGCAGGTTCGACACCCGGCCGAGCACCTGGTCCATCTTTCGCTCGAGCACCTCGAGCCTCTCGACAAGTTTCATCATGGCAGTCACGAGATCCGGCATATCTGTCTTCGCCGCTTTTATTTTTTTTGCTCGCTTTTTCATATCAATCCTTTCGATGTTTTATGTCGTAATGAGTTGAAAACTCGCAGGTTACGCTCTCCATCACACGAAACCGTTCTGCGCCTTACTTCTCGACGAGCCGCTTAATCTTGGCCTGACCATCGGGAGTCACATTGATCGCGGCGTTTAGATTCTTTTTTTCCCGTAATGCTTCCAGCCTTTTTCCTTCTCCCTCAGGAACAAAGTAACTTTCAATGCCGTACTGGATGTCATACGTCACTTGATATTTTTCTTTCAAAGCTCCGCTGATCTTTCCTTGGAGAAAAAACCCCCGCGCAGGCTTTTCGGGGGCCACTTTATCGATTTTCCAATCCTGCCCGTCGATTCTAAGAGAAACATAGACCGTTTGACCGTTCTTGAAATTTAATTTCTCCTCTTGGCCCGGTTTGAAATTAAATCCCACGGAAAGAAGCGGCTCCTTGTAACGCGAAATTTCGTAGCGAAGAACCACATAATCTCCGCGGAACAGGTCCCGCGGATCCACCGGAAGGGTCGACAAAAGGATCTCGCGGCCGTGCGTGGCAAGGTACTCTTCATGCGCCCACATACCACCGACGACGCTTGTCCAGACAAGGACCGTAAGCCAAACTCCGATCAAAGGCCGGGTGATCATGACGCCATCTCCTTGGATCTTGAAAAATCTCTTTTCTTCCGATCGATAAAAACAGCCCAGGTGATCAGGAAAAGCCCCCCTCCGATAAAAAAGAAAGAACGCGGCAGATAAGCCAGAAACGTATCAAAATAACGGCAGAGGATCAATCCCACGAAGATCGCCATGCCCCAATTGTAGAAAGCGATCCTTTGCTCCCTCTGTCCCTTAACCATAAAAACAAGGCCTTGGGCAAACACGATCACATTAAAAAGGACCACATGAATCATCCAGGAAGGTTTTGCTAACATCGTAACGGCCAAGGTCAGAGCCACAAGACCCAGCACGATCAATTCGCCGGCCCGTCCCGCGTCTTTTTTTATGTCCTCCATCAAAACCGGGACCGCGAAGCGGCATCCCCCGTAGACTTCCAGCGCCACCACACCTAGGTAAAGCGGTGAACGGAAAAATCCTCCCAAAGCGTCATAAAAACGAAAGGAAAAAATGGCCACCATCAAGGAAGCCAAAAGGATCCCCCCGTAACAAAAAAACTGGAACAGAGGCTCCCACGCCACCTTCCCGCGCAAACGGAGCCCGATCCCGTAACAGAGGATCCCCAAACTGAGCAAACTTAAAAGGATCTCCGGAGCGCCGGGAGACACAAGAGAAAAACTTTTTTGTGATTGCCAGAGAAAGGTGTACAGCCAGAAAATAGCATTAAAGCTGTTCGCTATGATCAGGGCATTATCTTTCTCCCGGATCCCTTTCCAGAAAAAATACCCCAGAGGAAGAAGGTAGAAAAGATCGGGAAAAGATTCGAATTTCTGAAGAAAAGCAATATGCCAGATAGCCCACCCCGCGAGGGCGAGATAATCGTAAAGCTTTTCGCGTTTGACGACCCAAAGCACCAGGATCGCTGCCAGCCAGATATTGGCAAAAATAAAACTTCCCGGAAGAACAGCCCGTGCGGCCATGACCATGAGGAAGCACAGCTGAGTACGGAAGAGGCCGGTTTGTTTTTTGACCAGGCTGTACGGGATTAAAAATCCCAAGAGCAGACAGGGATACCACCACGACGGCGCGTGATAAGTACCCTGATAAAAAAGCTCCCCCAAGAACCACAAACCGCTCGCGAAGAAAAAAGCGGGATAAAATCCGAGCCCGAATGCCATCGGTAGCGCCAAAGCGCCCCACAATAGCATGAGCCCGTGGGAATTAGCCGGGACATGATAGATCTGCCCAATAAGACAGATCGTTCCACCAATACCGAAAAGTGAAATGAGGTAGGCCGGTGTCGAGTATTTTTTATATCCGGTCTTTACGAACTGGAAATAGTACCCAAGACACAGGACCGTAAGCGTGATCGCCGTTGAACCAAGGATCTTTACAGGATCCGGAAATTTTTGCCAGTTGGCCGCGATAAAGAGGATGATCCCCAAACCCACCAGAACGGCTCCGATCACCAAAATAGTCCGGACAAGCGACTGCGGATCTTTTTTTTGGGTTCCGGAAAGAACCGGAAGCTCTGATTGAAGCCCGTAATTTTCAAGAAGCGCACTGAAAGTAAACGGATAAATGAATCCGCGCCTCACCCATTTCCTTGCCTCCTCGAGGAACCACCCTTTCCGGGATTCCTCGATTCCCATGGGTTCCATCTCTGCGTCGATCTGCCGGTCTTTCAGGAACGTAAGTATCTCCGAGGCCCTGGCCTCTTCGAGATCGTTCAGGTAAAGAAAGGACCTTATACGGGCATTCCTTTTGATTGAACTTGCATTCGCAGAGGCCTTTTCAACCAAGTAGCAGACTATCTCCTCCCGGCCCAACCATTTGTTTGTCCCGTAAAGAACAAGGCGATATTTCATTCTCCCCCCTGAGGTCTTGCCTGCCCGCCTGCCGCTCTGTAAAAAATGCCTGCCGCCATTCTACTGGCTCACCAATTTCACGAACTCTTTCATCAGGATGTTCTCTTCCCTGGAAATGCGGCTCTTAAGCAACCCCGAGATCCTGCCGAACTCCGCGGGAATATCTTTACCCAGCGGATCGTTTTCCTCTTTCCGGAAGAACGCCGTCACCGCCGCGGTGATCTTATCCATATCTGCGGCAAAAAGAAATAGCTGCCGTCTGATGACGGCATCGGTTTCTGCGGCTTTTTTCAGGACAGGGTAAAAATTCAGATCTTCACTTTTGAGATGGGCATCGAGAACTCTTTTAATCTCCTGCACCTTCATCTGTCCCACTCTGCTGAAAATACCTAACTGGATGACCTCCAAAAGGATCTCAAGGATCTGCGCGTGTTCCTTATGCCACGTTTTGATGTAGTCAGACATAAATTGCCTCTCATTCAAGTGATGGTTCCGCTATACCTATTCAAACGAATTGTATCACAACCGCTGCCTGCGATCAGAGGACCCTCTTGTCCCGCCGCATTACAGTCGACGGTCGACCCGCTTTGGGCGGAACATTCATCTACAGTTCCGATATTTCCCGTTTAAGATCATCTACCGTTTTTTTAAGATCATTCTGGATCGCCTCTATCTTCTCAAGACGCGCGTTTATCTCTTTGAAATTTCTAGCAGCAAAGTCTTCCGTGCCTTCCATGGTCACAAGACTGCCTTTCTTTTCGATTTTCGTTCCTTGCGGCACAATCGTATGAATACCACCCATGGTCATCAATTCCATGCCTGGCGGAATTTCCACAGAAGCATGCGATCCCTCCCCGTAAGGTTTGCTTCTGTTTTCCATATCTGAAGGACGAGGTTTTTCCCCGAAAGGTTTGTTTTGATTTTCCTTATATTCCAAATCGTTAGAGTCTTGAGCCAGGCCACTACTGGAAATGAGAACCACGAGATAAACCGCAAGGAAAAGCAATGGGATCTTATTCATTTGACTTCACCGCGAGTTGGGCGCGAAGTTTTTTAAGCGCGCCGCGCCTCTGTTTGGCGTCGAGCATTTTGTCTTTGGCTCGCTTGGAACGTTTGCGTTTCTGCCGCCGGATCTTGGCGATCCGCTTGGCTTCCTCACTTTCCCGACCAAGAATCTGCGCTTCCAGTTTATCGGCAAGCAACCGGCGCGCCCAATACCGGTTCATGGCCTGCGTACGTTCTTTCTGACATTTGATGAAAAGGCCTGTGGGCCTGTGTTTCAGAAGAACGCACGTGGATACTTTGTTGACGTTCTGCCCCCCCGGCCCCCCGGAACACACGAACGATTCCTCAAGATCCTCGTCGCGGATCCCGAGCCGCTCCATTTTACCGGCAAGACCCTGTTGCTTCTTTTCAGATACTGGATAAATTTTCATAGAACCTTTATTGGCATAACGGCTATTTTGGACACGTATAATTATAGCTCATCGCCTCGAGTTCTGCGTTTTTTTGAGACGTTTGAGCTACAACTCCCTGATTTTAAAGGAGTTGTCATCCCCGAATGCTTCTATCGGGGATCCATGCTTTTTTCTGGATTCCCGCTTAAAGCGGGCGGGAATGACAGAAAACGCCAAACTCGAGTTATCGCTTAAAACGGCGGGTTATAAACTGAAGCCACGCGCTCGATTCTATTTCTTGATAGCCCAGCGTAGTATTGCACTTTTTGAGCGTGGATTATCGTAGCGTTCCTGGGAAGTGGCGCGAATAGGATCACGGCCCCACTCCGCATAGATCCCCGATTCGAATCCTTCTTGAAAAGAACGAACGACACGATCATCCTCCCCCGAGTGAAAGGTTAAAATCGCGACCCTGCCATGCATTTTAAGACAAAAGGGTAGATTCCTTAAAAACTGATCCAACGCTGAAAACTCGTCATTCACAGCAATGCGCAATGCCTGGAAAGTCCTCCGGATCGATCTTGTGATTTCTTCTTCAGGATTTAAAAGAGATGCGCGGGAGAGTGCTTTCCGGACGCTCTCCGCCAACGCGGTCGTGGTGGAGATTTCCTCCCGGACTCTATAAATAGCCCTCGCAATCACTTGGGAATGGGGCTCATCGGAATGAACCCGAAGAATTTTCTCAAGGTCTTCTTCTGGAAGTAATCGAAGAAGGGCCGATGCCGGCTGGCCTCGTTTGGGATTAAACCGGAGGTCAAGCGGCCCCTCGGTTTTGAACGTAAAGCCGCGCGAAGGATCATCCAATTGCATCGAGGAGACGCCCAAATCCGCCAGAATGAAATCAAAGCCACCCCCGGCGTCCACGAGCAGCTTGGGAATCCCCGCGAAATTAATGCGCCGAACGATCAATTCCTTTTCGGTAAACCCAAAACCTCTGAGCCGCGACTCGGTCCGCACGATCTCGATCGGGTCCACATCAATCCCAAAAAGGCGACCTCCTGGGATGATGTGCGCGAGAAGTTCCTGGGCATGCCCCCCAAACCCCAGCGTCGCATCCACACCCGTTTGACCGGGCTTGGGGTTAAGCACCTCGAGGATCTCTTGAACGCAGATGGGGCGATGCGAGCCCGCGGGCGTTTTTCCGCTCTTCAGTATTTTTGCGATATCCGGAGCGTATTTCTCCGCATTCAGTTCTTTATATTTTTCTTCAAACCGGCGCGGATGCGTGCCCTTATAACGCAGCCGTCGTTTTTTAGGAGGCACATGAGGATCTATGGAAGCATTTTGCATGGAAGCCTGCTTTATGTTTTAAACACGCTTCCGGGAATAGGCGTGGGTGGCATGGCCATAGAACATCTCGGCACATTCCATGAGGGTCTCAGAGAGGGTCGGATGCGGATGAACGATCCGGGCCAGGTCTTGGGCCCTGAGCCCTATTTCGACGGCCAGAAGGCCTTCGCTAATGAGGTCCCCGGCCCCGACGCCGCAAATGCCGACGCCCAGGATCTTTTCCGTCTGGGGATCGATGAGAAGTTTCGTCGTACCATCGGTGCGTTCCAGCGTAAGCGCTCTGCCGGAAGCGGACCACGGAAATTTCACGATCAGGGCAGGAATATTTTTAGCTTTTGCCTCAGCCTCGGTCAGCCCACACCAGGCAAGCTCTGGATCCGTGAAGACGACCGCCGGAATCAATGGCTCTTTCGCGGCGCCTGTATTCCCCAGCGCCGCATCTACGGAAATTCTCGCATCCTTCGAGGCCTTGTGCGCCAACATCATTCCGCAAGTGACATCACCAATGGCGTAAATATCCGGCTCCGCAGTTCGCTTTTGCGCATCGACTTGAATAAAACCCTTCGAATCCACCTGAACTTTCGTCTTCTCGAGACCCAAACCATGACTGTTCGGCGTTCTGCCGATCGAGACGAGTACGCGGTCATAGACTTCCCGCTTTTCCTCATCGCCCATCGTCATCCGGACTTCGATCCCTTCGGCGAGAGGCTTCAGCTGAGTGACTTTGGCATTCAGTCGAATCTCCTTAAAAATCTTCGAGGCGCGCTCCTGGACAAGCCGCACAAGATCCGCGTCCGCTCCGAGTAGGATCCCGCCGAGCGCCTCCGCGACAGTGACTTCGCTGCCGAGCGCGGCGTAAACAGTGCCGAGTTCCATGCCGATGTACCCTCCGCCCACCACGAGA
>CAYMER010000174.1:0-2515 GCA_964389345.1 uncultured bacterium
AGGCGCTTTTTTTGTAAGATAAAGACTTCTCTCAGAAAAGATCGGAGCTTAACCGTTCTTGAGCGCTCCCGATTTTACGGGCCAAATGATAGAGGCAACAACCGACGCCTCCAAATTAACCAGGATGGCTCCGAGCGCGATCGATGTGGGGACATGAAAAAAAGAGGCTATCAGCATCTTGACGCCGATCAGGACGAGGATGAGTGAGAGGCCGTAATGCAGGTGATGAAATAGCCGCATGAGCTCCGCGATGACGAAATAGAGGGCTCGAAGCCCCAGGATCGCGAAAACGTTCGAGGTGTAGACGATGAAAGGGTCCCGGGAGATGGCCAAGACCGCGGGAATAGAATCCACCGCGAACACAATGTCCGTGGACTCGATCACAATAAGAATGATCATCAGAGGCGTCGCGAAGAGAACTCCGTTAATCCTCGTAAAAAATTTCCCGTCATCGTACTGGTCCGTGACCGGCATAATCTTCTTGAACCCCTTAAAAAAAAGGTTTTTCTCCGGCTCGACCTTGGAGTCCTTCTCCATGGCGAGCTTCGCGCCGGTCCAAACAAGAATGGCTCCGAACACATAGATCATCCAGCTGAAGTAGTGCAGCAGTCCGATACCACAGCCGATAAAGATCGCCCGAAAAATAAGTGCCCCAAAGATCCCCCAGAAGAGAACTTTGTGGTGATGAATATTCGGAAGCTTAAAATAGTTGAAAACCAGCAGAAAAACAAAAAGGTTGTCAAAGCTTAGGGTTCGCTCGAGGATATAGCCGGCAAGAAACTGCATCGCAAGCTCTTTCCCCTTGACCAGGTAAATGCCCCAATTGAAAAGCAGCGCAACCACGATCCAGATGCCGCTCCAAATAAGGGCTTCTTTCATCTTCACTTCGTGTTCCCGCCGATGGAAGACACCGAGGTCCAACGCAAGCATCACAAGGACCAATACTCCAAAAATAGACCAGGAAAGGATATTATTCATTTTCCACTCATCGGTTAGGAGCCGGAAAACGGCTCGTTCATAAAGTGCAGAATTGTACCGTATCCCGAACGGAAAGCCAAGAGGCCGATCCCGAGGGACCGGCCTCTTGCATTTTTAAGATTAAAACAATCTGCAACGCCGACGGGACTAGTTATTGGTTCGGACCGCAGATTAGCCCGCCTCACCTCCTTGCGGAAGCTCGGTTCACCCTTCTATTTCTCCCGTTTCCCGGAATCCTGGGTATTAGGCGATCATGCCCCCGTCCTCGACAGACAGGAAACAAGTCTTACATCTTTGCTTCTTTCAAGGCTTCCTTCTCATCAGCCTTGATATCTTCCACTTCTTCCTTTGCTTCTCCTTTTACTTCCTTGATCTCTTCCTTCGCTTCGGCCTTGATGTCCTTCGTGGTCGGAGCGTAGAGTTCATCCGTTTCTACAGCCTCGCCAACGACATCGCCGGTTTCTGAATCTAACGCCACAACAGCCGTTTCCTCGGTAGCAACGGGTTCCTGCTGCTTGGCGGCAAACGCAAAAGCCGGGCAAAGCATCAGTGCCACTACCAAAATCGCAATGCTTTTCATGTTCGTATTCCTCCTTTCCTCTCAGATTTAAATACCCAAACGCACGAGATTTGCCACGCGGGTATAAAAAAAGCGCCTTAAAGTTCCAAGCAATACCCTGCCCTCGCAGGCCATCACTCAAAACCAAAGACGTTTATCTTCTATTTTCCACGTCACCGCAAGGCTCAATGCCTTACAATGCTACCCCAACGCAACTCCGGGGCACTTTCGGGTTTCACCTCGTTGTTGTTATCTACCTCTATAAGGAAGTGTACGCTAGGAAATGCTCCCTGTCAAATGGCTGAACCCCTCTTTTCCCATCCCGCCCGCCGGAAGACCCCGCTGAGACAAAAAGGACCAAAAAGTCTATAACCCATTGATAGCAGAAGAGATGCGGATATTTAAATTCTTCTTTTATCCGAGACCCAGAATTCCATTCTTCTATTGAGCATGAGCCGCGTCTGGGCATCCAGAGCAGGCATCGCGCTCAGAAAAACAAGAATGAAAGGAACGAGAAACCACTCCAAACCATGGATCAGGGTCCAAAAGAGCGAGAATTTTTTCTTCTTCTTAGGAAGGAGCCAAAGGCTCATGATGATGGTCCCCAAAAGAGCGATCGTGGAGAGCCCAAAGATCGCCTGGGTGAACCGGCCGGCATTATAATAGAGAACGGTGTTCGAAAATTCATTGCCAGCGGAGATCGCGGGAAGCCACCCGACAAAAGTCAGCAAGAACGGCAGGGCCGCCCAAGTGACCTGCCCCTCGAAAAGCTTGAAGCCGTGCCGGAGTTTGTTATAAAAGGATATTTTTTTATTCGCCAGAAATCCGCGCATCACGAGCGGAAAATTCTCCACATCCCACGCCCATCGCCTCTTCTGTTTGTAAAGACTCCCCACGGTTCCCCACCAGGAACCCGCGGCCACGATATCCATGGATAAAGTCATCGGCATCGGAACCACCTGATACTCCCCGTCGAAA
>CAYMER010000175.1:0-4358 GCA_964389345.1 uncultured bacterium
CCTGTGGTTCCTGATTTTGGGTGGATACCAAAAACATCGTAAAGATCCTGAACGAAATCGAGAGCCCGGCCCCGTTGCGAAACTTTGACATTGGGAAGCTTATGGACGAATCGCTTGAGCCATACAAAGAACCGGCGAAACCGCTTCTGCTTTGAATCCGCAAGCATGTGGTGATAGAGGTCATCCAAGAAACAGCACACCCCGTTCACTGCCCTCGCTTCGGGCTTATGCTGTTTGGCTTGGATGAGAAAGATAAGGACCGTCATCTTGTTGTTGAAGAAGCCTTTGAACAATTGGCCGAGCCATTGCTCCTCCAAGTCAAAATGCCGTTCCCTCAGGTCACGGATTGCCGTCCCGTTCGCTTCTTGGCCTGCTCTTTCTTTGCTACCACCTATTTTTAGTTCCGTCATTTTCTTGTCCTCTACTCAGATGCTTAACACCTTCGGATTGTAGCAGCAAGGGTTTGGTCGAAAGTGCTTTAAAAGCTACTTTTAGTCATCTTGCAAAACATTAAAGGGTGTGTTATGCTTATTAATAGATAAAGGAACTGATTATATCGTTTAAAAAACATTTAGGAGGCGCGGCCATGTATGACGAGATCGGAAAAGACCTGAAGGAACAGAATATGGGCAAGCGACCTGTGCGGGCACCACATTGGGGCAAAGCCATCAAATCTTTGTTGGTCCAAAAGTCGGATTCAGAACATCCCCTACCGGTAAGTTGGCTGGCCAAGAAAACAGGGATCAACGAGAAGAACCTACACAACATCATCGCGGGAAGAGTCCGGGACCCGTCTTCAGATAAGCTTGTAATGGTTGCGGACGCTTTTGAAATATCCTTGGGGGAACTTGCAACTCGTGCTATGGCGGAAAATCCGGGGAACTTCTTTGTCTGCGGCTATGGAGAGCGGGGTTTTATTGATTATCCCCAGCATGGTTTCACGATCCAATCCTTAAGCCCGCAATCCAACAGCCAACGTGACTTCTTCTTGGGACGAATGACCATCAAGCCGTTTAAGGAGATCCGTAAGTGGCAGTTCCGGGAGAATTCAAGCGTGGCGATCTTTGTGGAATCTGGGACATTAGAAATGATGTATGGAGATCAGAAACGAGAAATACACGCGAATGAATCGGTCTATTTCGATGCGGGGGTCCCGCACAAGATCAAAAATATCGATTCCATCGAGGCAAAGCTCTTTATCGTGACCTGCCCTGCCCTGTTCTAGACTTTCTTCCGAAGGAGTTTATGTCGGACACAAATCTTCTTAAGAACTTCAACCAAAGTCTCGATCTGTGTTGGCTTGGAAAGAAATTTATGGGCCAATTTTTTGGCGCGCTCCACTTCGGCAGGATCTGTAACGCTAGTATAGATCACAAAATCCTTGGGAGAATGCCCCTCACCGGCTTTGAACCGTTCGATGAGCTCATCGCCCCACATGTGCGGCATTTTAATATCGATAATTCCGATATCCGGTTCAAACTCGCGCGATACCCGAAGAGCCTCATCACCCGAATGAACCCATTTCACCTCAAAATGAGCATCCGGAACGTCTTCGGCCAAGGCGGTTCCTAAAATCTCACAGACTTCGGGCTCATCATCCACGATTAGGATTTTAGCGCACGGCTCATAGCCCGTTTCAATTTCAACACCGCCTTTTTCTTCCCCTTTACGCTCAATAACAGCTTCAACTTGGCTGTAGAGCTCCTCAAGGCTATAGGGCTTCTTGATAAACGCTTCTATCCCGAGCTTTTCGCATTCTTCCTTCTTATCGTGGACAGCGGTAATAATAATAACGGGAAGCTCGGGGTGATGCTTGCGGATCGATTTGAGAACTTCGATACCGCCCATCCCGGGCATTTTTAGATCAAGTAAGATCAGATCCAGTTTCTCGCCACATTCCTGGACAATCTTCAGCGCCTCCATACCGCTCCCGGCGGTTAAGGTATTAAAACCTCGTGGTTGACACGTCTGGGCCATGAACCAAAGCATATTGGGTTCATCGTCCACGATCAATACCGTTCCCCTAACTTTAGGCATATCAACCATTTTTCACCTCATTTTTGATCATTAAAAGACTTATGATTTTCGTGACAAGTTTTTCAAGGTCCATAGGCTTTGGAAAATAAGCATCGACTCCCATTCTTTCGATCCGTTGCTTTGTTTCCCCGTCTTCCCACCCGGTCATGACAATGAACTTCGACTCCGGTAGCAATTTCTTAAGTTCTGTCAAGGCTTCTTCACCGCTCATCCGCGGCATATGAAGATCAAGAAGAATGACTCCGGGACGCTCTGCCTTTGCAAGTTCAATCCCCTGCAAAGCACTTTCAGCGCCGATGAATTTGATGTGCTTAAAGTTTTTAAAAACCTGCACTAAGGAATAGATGATATCCTTTTCATCTTCGATCATCAGAACCTTATATTGCTCGCTCATGGCTCAGCTTCACTCCTTAGCTTGGCATCGGGCTTGCCGGAAGGAAAATATGGAACGTTGTACCTTTACCAACTTCGCTTTCAAGAGCGATCCTGCCCCCATATCGCTTTACAATTTCCCGCACTAGAAAAAGCCCTAATCCACTTCCCTTGATAGCATTATCATCCGGATTGCGCGATGTATCTTTTGTCGTAAAAAACGGGTCGAATATCTTCTCCAAATTTTCTTTGGGAATACCAGGGCCCGTATCGCTGATCAAGGCTTCGATCTCATCACCCCGCTGCCGCACTTGAACTGCAATGGTTCCTTTTTCGACAATAGCATGCCGTGCGTTGATCAAAAGATTAAAGAAAACTTCTTCGATAGCATGCTGATCCGCCAGAACTTTTTGCAAATTAGCCGCATAGTCCTTTTCGACGGTTATTTGGTTTTGTTCGAATTCATAAGTCACCATATTCAGGGCGTCATCCATAGCATGCTCAAGACTAAAAAGTTCTGTTTTGAGTTCTTTGGGTTTTTTAGCAAAGCTGGATAATCGGTCAATAACTCCTGTCGCACGATTCACCGCATCGAGAACGCGAACTAAAGCTTCAGCGATTAACTCCTCGTACTGCTCTTTGGTATAGTCTTTATAGATCCCGCTTTTTTTATTAAACCGCAACATTTCCACGATACCACGGATCACCTGAAGAGGGTTTTTAATCTCATGGCTGATACCGGCCGAAAGCGTCCCAATTGCAGCCATCTTTGCTTGTTGCGCAAAGTCCGCCTGGCTTCTCATGAGGATATGATAAAGACGGGCATTGCTAAGCGCGATAGCCACCTGTCCCGCCACCGCAGGAAAGCAATCCAGTTCGTCCTCAGAAAATTCCTGGTCGGATTTCTTTTTTCCAAGCACCAATAGCCCGATCAGCTCCCTGTGGATAAAAAGCGGGATGCAGATGACCGCGCCCCATGCTTCCAGCGTCCCTTTGATGGCCGAAGGCAGCGATTCCTTTTGTTGTGAATCCTCTAGACTCAGGATCTTATCGGACTCGAGAAAGCACCGTATAAACAAACCGTCCTTGGGAAAACGCTCGTGCTTATTCTGTATTCCAAAACTATCCATAATCTCATAAGTTTTGCCATCTTCGTCTTGAATCAAAATAACCCCGGACTCCAACCGCAAGGAATCTTTCAGGGTTTCAAGAATTGTCGTCCCGACCTTTTCTATATCAAGGATCGTAATAATGTTCTGTGACAGGCGATTCAAAATAACGCGAACATCTTCTTTTTTCTGAAACAAATAACGATCCGTTACTCTCACCAGGAACTCTTTCGTGGGCTCATAAAGTAACAGCGCGACTAAAATACTAAATGCACGCTCAACCAGTGGCGAAACGGGGAAAAATCTAGCTACAATCCCGTTACTCACCTCCGTAACAATAGCAATAACAGCCATTGCCATGCTAAACAGCCCGGCAAAAACGAGGGTTTTCTTGACAATCAACTCGATATCAAGAAAGCGCCGCTTAATAATCAGATATCCTGTAATAATCGCATAAAGGACCACCCCATAGGAACCATAAGGAATCATAAAAGGCAGAAAGATATCATAAGGCGCAAAAAAATTACCGCTGCCACCAGAGGTGGCAAGAAAAGCTGCCAAAAGAAAGTAAAAATTAGTAACTTTTTTAGACTGTGTTTTGGCTTCACGGTACGCTTTCCAGCTAAAAACAAGGGATAGCGTCATAATCAAGGCAAAAAATATCAGAAAGAACGGGTATAGAATTCCGGGATCAGTGAAGAAAGGTACGAAATGCTTACGGCTAACGCTTTTGGCCATGAGCGGCGTCCAGTTTGCTATTGCAAAGAGTATGCTCATGCCATAGGAAAGATAAATAAGCTTGATACGCTTTTTGATCTGTCCAGTAAAGGCAGATCGGAA
>CAYMER010000176.1:0-2658 GCA_964389345.1 uncultured bacterium
CAAAAACGCAATCCCTGGACGGTATTCGTATCCCCTTCGACCATGGTCTCCAGCGCCTCTGCCGCCACAAGATCCGTCTGGACCTGGTTCGGCAGAAAAAAGGTGTGCTGAACCATAAACTGCATGATGTGGTAACCGGCAATGGAAAGAACACCCGCGATAAGAATGACCATAACAATTTCGATGAGGGTAAACCCTCGGGAATTTTTCATACGCCGTTGGTCACACCATTACAGAACGTGTTATAGAACGTCGCAAGGACCGGCGACGTCCCGGTCCTTACAACGGTCATTGTAATTCCTTTTGTCTCCCCGGCACCACTCCCGGACAATGTCACAACCCATGTCACCGTGTAATAACCGACGACGAGAGAATGGGTGGCAGGAGGAGGGTCGAACAAGCTCGCGGTATACGGGAAATTACTCAGTTGTTCCATCGCAAAACGTCCCGCATTCCCCGCCGCCACAATGTCGGAGGACCTGGCCATGCCCTGGATCTGCGCTCCGATCATGGTCGCCGTCGGGATCGAGATCGCGGTCAAAATGGCCATCGCCATGATCAACTCGATTAGCGTTATGCCGCGCTTCGTTTTTTTCCGCATTGTCATTCCCAGGATCAAGGCTGCGGACAAGGGGTCGCTCCGCTGCCGGTGCAGGTTAAATTGTAATAAGCTTTGATTTCCGCGGCGGTTTTTCGGCAACTATAGATGTAAACTTCGTCAATTTTCCCGGCAAACTTTTGGGCGGATGTCAAAGTACCACTCGCCCCCATGTATAAGGAATTGGCATTAGTCCTCGCCACCCGATTGGCACTCGCTAAAGTACCATCGGACACTCCATTCCTAAAAACCTGCAGACCTGTTGAGTCCCAAGTTCCGGCGATGTGGTACCACGTGGTCAGGCCCATATTCGTACCGCCGCTCACCACATATTGGGTTCCCGCCGCGTTGTAAATCCAGAACCGGACCCTGCCCTGATTAGCGGACTGCCGGAAAAGGAAGAGGGCGTAAGCATTCGTTGCGGTTGTGGTCCCCCCTTTATGAACAATGGTCTGCATGGCTTGGTTGGGGATAGCCGAGGGACGGATCCATGCCATGAGTGTTCCGGAAGTGGTAAGATCAAGCCCCGCGGAATCAGGAACGATCACATAATTAGTGGTGGCGCCTTGATTAAAATTGAGCGCTTTCCCCGCGGCCCCATAAAGATCGGTAGTCCATGCCGGCCCGTTTGCAGTCGAAGGCGTCAGAGTGCCCACATAGGGCGAGGTCCCTGTCGTGTATCCCGATCCCTCACTAAACGGCCACCCGATGGTACTGCACAAGATCGGCAGGTCGGCGATATCTCCGTTGACACAAATGCCGATTTTATTTGCAGTGTAATCATATTGCGCGGAAATCTTTCGGGAGATCAGCGTGGGATAACTTGCCGCGGCCGATATGCCGAGAGATGTGAACTGATATATGCAACCGTTTTGAAGCCCCGGCGTCACGGTGACCGTGTCGCCGGACGTGCCTATGGGGTCATTTAAAACGTCCGTCGCCAGGAGGGGACTGCAAGACGGGACGCGCGTCTTGATCACAGAAATAGCCCGGTGGATCCCCGCCTGGGCATAGTACAGAGCCTTGATACTCCGGTTTTGTGTGCTATGCCGGAGCAGAGAAGAAGAAATGAACTGCGTGGTGCCATAAACGACGATGGGGACAAGGATGACGATGATCAAAACCGTCATGAGGGCCGAACCCTTGTTATTCAAAGAACCCCCCGTTTAAAGATAAATCGATGGCGCTCTTGCGAACGCCATCGATCCAAAATCGTGCGATATTCCGGAATGGAAGTTTAGGTTGTTGTTTTATTGAAAGTTCCGGCCACGGGGTCGTAAGTATAGATATTGGTCGCATTCGAAGGACCTCTGAACGTAAGCCCGGCCGTAATGCATGACCAATCCTGCGTGACAGGCTGGGAAAGAACGTTGGCAAAGCATGGAGCGGCCACACTGCACGTTGTAGCAGCCGTTCCACCCAGTGTCGCCGGATAGGCCGGAGTAACGTTTTGCGCCAGGTTTGCGGCATACTTGGTGTAGATCCCTGACCGGACTCCCCCGACCACGCCTGCTTCCGCGGCTGTCTTGGCCTCGGTCTGAAGATTCGTGAATTGGGGGATCGCCACGACCGCCAAAAGACCCAAAAGCACAATCACCATGATCAATTCAATGAGCGTAAAACCTTTTTCGCGTTTGAACATTCGGATTCTCCTTTTATTTGTTATCCATTCTTGGATATTTTATTCTAATCGATTGCGAAGATTCTTACTGGAAAGTCCCGGTTGTACTATTGTAGGTGTAAACGATTGTGTTAGGACCCGTATAAGCACCGGCAGCGCCACAGGTCCAATCCTGCGTGACCGGCTGCGAAAGAACGTTTCCAAAACATGGATTGAGCGTCGTACAAGCTCCGGCAGATCCGCCCAGCGTCGCGGGATAATACGGAGTAATGTTTTGCGCCAGGTTCGCGGCATATTTGGTGTAGATCCCTGAACGGACTCCCCCGACCACGCCGAGCGTCGCGGCTTGTTTGGCCTCGGTCTGAAGATTCGTGAATTGTGGGATCGCCACGACCGCCAAAAGACCCAAAAGCACAATCACCATGATCAATTCAATGAG
>CAYMER010000177.1:0-4231 GCA_964389345.1 uncultured bacterium
TGGCCCAGAGTACTTGCCATCAGACGCATCGCGTTCTGCGAATCCCAAAAAAGACGGTCGAATTTATGTGGGCATTCCGGTTCCACATAGGCCCCGACCAGCCCGACGGCAGGATCCTGAAAACGTTCGTTGAATTTCTCAAGGGTGTCTTCGGGCATCATCGCATCCACATCCGTGAGGACCACGCAATCGCCCTTGGCCAAACTCAAGCCTTCATTATTTTGAAAACTCCGCCCTTTTTTCTTTGCCCGGACGAGGTGAAAATTTGACAGATACCGTATCTCTTCTTCAATAATCGCGGAGGTTTCATCCTCCGACTTATCGCACAGCAAAATCTCAAAATCGGGATAACGGAGACGTTTGAGATTCTCGATCTTGCACGCGATGAGAGCGGCCTCGTTATGGACGGGGACAATGATCGAGAACTTCAGATTTTTCCGGGCCCCTGCTCCTTGTATTTTTGAGATTATGAATTTTGGGAAATAAAAAAGGAAAACAAATAAACCCGCGAACGCCCAACCGATCAAGCCGACGACAAAAAGGAACACCAGCGTTTGGATCATTATTTTTTGGAGCTTGCCTGGTAGCGTTCCATCATGGCCGTAAGATCGCGAAAACGGCTATTGATGGTATGCACCGCAAAACCGATCAGGAGGAAAAGCCAGCCGAGAATAGCGAGTGAGGTCAAAATAATGGTATCGCGGAACGATCCGACGCCATAGCGGGACAGAACGAAAAAACCATAACCCCCCGCCAAAAGCCATGTCAGGATCGCGACAATGCCAAAAAAAGTCAATGGCTTCAGATCCCGGAAAAGCGTAAAAATTGTCAGGAGGATTGCATACCCATCTTTAAGCGGCTTCAGTTTACTGGCGCTTTGCGGCAGACGCGGTTCGTAAACCACCGGCACTTCCCATATGCGCAGACCGCATTGTAAGGCCTTAATCGTGATCTCTGCTTCGACCTCAAAACGATAGGTCAGGAGCGATATCTTGCCGACAAAATCTCGGGTAAATGCCCGGTAGCCCGACAGAACATCGCGTATGCCGGCACGGAAGCAAACACTGATCAGAAGTGAAAAGAATCGATTTCCCATTCTGTTGGTCAATTTCATCGCTGCTCTCGATACGGGCTTCCTTAGCCCAACCGTCATATCCGCCTCTGCCCTTAAAATAGGATCGAGAAGGCGATGGACATCCTCAGCTCTGTAAGTTCCGTCGCCGTCGACAAGCACGTAGATATCCGAATGGATCGAACGGAATATGTGCTGGATCACAAACCCTTTGCCGCGGGGCTTGATATCGATCACTTCGGCCCCCGCCCGTCTGGCCAATTCCGCGGATCCATCCGTAGAATTGTTGTCAAAAACAAGGATAGAGGCCTCAGGAAGCTGCCCCCGAAAATCAGCTACGACTTGGGCTATCGTTGCTGCTTCATTGTGGCAAGGAACAAGGACCGTGATCTTCATCGGCTAGCTCCAATCGATCTGATAAATATAGATCTTGTTTTTTTCGTCCGCGTAGAACGGTTTGAAATATTTCAGGCCCCGGCCGCCCAAAAAATATAGTTTAACGAACAAAGACTCCGCCAGCTCGTCATCCGCAATTAGAGCTTGGTATTCTCCGTCTTCTTTCGCCACGATCACGGTCTTTCCAAAACCCCCCTTCTCATTGTGGATTCTTTTTGTCCGCCCGTTTTCAAAAAAAACAACTTTCCTTGGGATATAATACTTTTTATCGTCCCCGGAGTAGAAAAGAACATCCTGAGAGCTCGGGTTGTAAATCACCCCGTTGTCAAAGGACACTAGACGTCCCTGTGTTTTACCTTTCATGGGTTTGACCGAAAATCTGTAGCGCTTTGACAAACTTTCATTCGCGCGGAAGCCCGGAAAAGAGGCCCGGGTATTATTGTAGATCTTTTCGGCCTCGGCGGACGTAGATCCCAGCGAGCTTTCCAGAAGAGAAAGGACCTTTTGTTTGGGTTGGGATCTGTTTCGCAGGGCTAGCAGCTTCCGAAAATCCCAATTACCAAGAAAAGAGATTGCAGGCATCTTCCCCAACAAAGTTTCCTCGACTATAAAATAGGCGGGTGACGGACGGCCGTACAGAGCATCGAGGATTTTCTTGGTTCTTTCTTCAGGCATGGAATATTTTTTCAAGATCTTTACGCCTTCTTCGCGCCCAACCCCTAAAAGATCCTCTAGGACTTTTTGGCAAAGGAACGGATCGGATATGGAGGGGCGCATTTCATAGTAGGTCCGCATTGAATTATTGTTCAGCATCCGAAGGATCGCAAGCGCCTTGGTCTCATCGTTCTCCTTCAGGACCCGGGCCATCCAATAGCAGAGTTGACCAGACTGTGATTGACCGTCAAAAATGACGCGCCGTTTTCCGTAATAGCGATACCAGCTTCCTTGATCCCACCATGAGTTGAGAATCGCGTCCTTGGGCGTGTGCTGATCCACGTAGGTGAGAGCTTTATGCCAGCTGTCATTCATGAACGGAAAGGTATCTTCGGCCGAGCGAATGCCTCTTGAAAAGGTCAGGTACACGAGGGACCCTGCCCCGCATAAAAAGACGATCACCAGGGCCACCCTCCGGATCCCAGTCCATTGCCTTGCGAGAAAGGCGGGAACATATTCGATGACCGTGATGGCAAAAAAGATGAACGAAGGAACGGCCAGGTAGATGACAAAACGGGTGGCTTTAAAAGACGCCACCAGCATAAAAAGAAACCAGCAGAGCAGCATCAAAACCATATCTCGCCGTTCGGTCCGCCACTCTTTGTAAATGACAAAAAACACGGCGCCACAAACTCCCGCGAAGATCCACGGCCCCGGACCATAGAACCGCGCCGCAAGCTCCTCCAGAGAAAGAGCGTTCAATTCGCTGATCGTATAAAAAGTATTGGGCCAAATATCCCCGGAAAGGGCCGTACCGAACTGTAAGAATCCCTTAAACCACCGGATCCTCTCAAAAATATCAATCCCGGTAAGGACTTGAGCAAAAACAAGTGAGAGACTTAAAAAAAGTAATGCAGAAACCGCATACGGCAGGATCCTCCGGCCCGTACTCCGTTCATATCCAGAGCCAGAAAAAAACTGCGCGGCCGTCGCTACCACAAAAAAACACGCGCCAACGATCAACATGAACCACCATCCCATCCACATCTTGGCGTAAAGCCCCTCGAGAAAAGCCGCCGCTATCGAGAAAAGCACGAGTTTCCCCCATGGTCTGCTACCGCCACGGACAGCTTCGATTAAACACCATGCGATGGCAAGGGCGAAAAGAAGGCTCAACATATCAAAATCATACCAACCGGCGCTTCCCCTTTGAATGAATTCGCTCATGCAACCCGAAAGCAACACGGCAAAAAAAGCCGCGAGATCTTGGGACCATCTCCGGACAAATAGATACAAAACAAGGAAAAAACATGCTGAGTAAAAAACCGGCACAAGGAAAAGAAATTGATGCAATGACACTTCGCTTGTGAACAGACGGACGCCTTTGTAAAGAAACGCCGTCAAATAGAATAATCCCGTGAAGTGGAACACCTCAAGCCCGACGGGCGCCAGCATGGTGCTATCATAACTTTTCCCTTTTACAATCTTATCGCCGGGATGACCGTTCCTAACCACATTTTCAGTCCATTGCGCCCAGGCGTAAGGGTCATATTCCAAAAGATAAGTCAGCCCTTCAGGATCCTGGTAACGGTCCTTCAGCTTTGCGTATTCGCCATAAACATCCTTTTGAAAGGACGCGGGATCTCCAGCGATCTTTTCTTGAAGCTGCCGAACGGCCCTGTCCATCTCCGAACCGTTAAGCACCGTCGTATTGGAAAAAACCTCCTGATTCATGCGGTTCACGACGGCCAACGCGGCCTCTTGTCTGAGAACGGGCAAATAGACCGGAAAAAGGCGGGCATAAATATTGATGCTGAGACATGCGGCAACCAGAAGGAGCGGGAAAAGACATCCTCCGGAAAAAAGCGGCCTATTAAGCTCTTCTGATATTCTTTTAAATAAAGACATTCCGGATATTTTTTTGAAAAATCTGTTCATGGAACGGTTCTCAGTGACCGAATTTTGAAGCGCATGGTTGCAATTATAGAAGTTTATCCCTAATGCGCAAGGATTGTAAAAGCCGGGGAACGGTTAACGGGAAACGTGAAAATATTTTTCGTTCCCCTTTTCCCGTTTCCCTTTCTCCGTTTTTCAAAAAAGCTCGCCTTG
>CAYMER010000178.1:0-12506 GCA_964389345.1 uncultured bacterium
CCATATCGATCGCGTAAAAAAACTCGGGAATTTTGTGGAGATCGAGGTGTTCGGTCCCGCGCAAGCCGTCGCGAAGCTAAAAAAGCAATGCGGGTTTTACCAGAAGTTTTTGGGGATCCAGGCGAAAGACCTTGTCGCGGATTCGTATAGCGACCAACTACTCAGACTAGAGACTACAGACTGGAGACTGAAGACTAAAAACAAAAGATAAGAAGCTTTTGCTTCAGTCTGTAGTCTGTGATCTGCAGTCTGGATAGAGCCTGATCGGCAGGCATTTCGAGCCCCACGTCCCGGGTGGGGGTACAAAAACTCCGGCGCAAACCGTTCCACAGAATTTGCATTTTCCGACCTTCAAATTCACCGTCGCCAATTCGTACCAATTGCGACCGTTCAATTTCTTTCTGCAGTGATGGCAAAAAGTCGTCTCGCCTTCGGGATCCTCGATGTTCCCCGTATAACAATAACGGATGCCGTTCGTCAGCGCGATTTCACGAGCCTTACGGAGCGTTAAGACCGGCGTGGGTGGGACATCGAGAATTTTATAGGCCGGGTGGAATGCCGTGAAATGGAGCGGGACTTCCGGCCCAAGATTTTTCACGATCCAGGACGTCAGAGCCTGCAGTTCTTTCTTGGAATCATTCAGACCCGGGATGAGAAGCGTTGTGATCTCGAGCCACGTGGAGGTCTTTTTCTTGATAAATTCCATGGTCTCAAGCACGGGCTGTAGGGAGCTATCCGTGTATTTCTTATAAAATTCTTCCGTGAATCCTTTTAAGTCTACGTTCGCCGCATCCATCCATTCATAGAATTCTTTCCGGGGTTCGGCGCACACGTAACCTGCCGTTACGGCGACCGTCTTGATCCCGAGTTTGCGGCATGCCTTGGCGGTGTCCACGGCGTATTCATGAAAGATTGCGGGTTCGTTGTACGTGAAAGCCACGCTTTGGCAGTGGAGTGTCTCGGCGGTTTTCGCGATAAGCTCCGGCGAGGCGGAATCTGCGAGAGTGTCCATTTCCCGGGAATGGCTGATATCCGCGTTTTGACAGAATTTGCAGCCCAGGTTGCAGCCGGCTGTGCCGAAGGACAGGACCGGTGTGCCGGGGAGGAAATGGAAAAAGGGTTTTTTCTCGACGGGGTCCACGCAAAAACCGCTCGAGCGGCCGTAGGTGGTGAGTACGATCCGATCGTTTTGGCAAGCCCTGACAAAACAATACCCGCGCTGCCCTTCCGAAAGTTTGCAATGGCGGGGGCAGAGATCGCACTGGACTTTTCCATCCACGAGTTTGTGCCAGTATTTCGTCGGGACGATGGAAAGAGGCATAAAGCGTTTTTACTCCGCGGAGCGAATCATGATCAGAAGCATTTTGAAAGGCGCGACCGCTTTGAGCGAATGAGGGATGCCCGCAGGCATAATGATCATTTCGCCCTTTTTTAGGCTGTAGAGTTTCCCTCCGATCGTGATCCCGGCTTTGCCGTCGAGAATGAGGACCGAGGCGTCGTAAGGAGCGGTGTGTTCGCTTAAGCCTTCGTCTTTATCAAAAGCGAACAAGGTCAGTGTTCCCGCTTTTTTATTCAGGATCTGTTTGCTGACAACAGAATGTTTTTGATAAGCCACAAGACTTTCGAGTTTGAGAGGCTCCTCGATGAAATCCCTTGTTTGAGAGTGTAAAGATCTAGATGAGGTTGGCATGGCGCTTGATCCCCCTTAAATTGTTTGATTGAAGATCAATGCAGTCCTAGTTTTCAATTGAGATCCAGAGGAAAAATCAGGACGCTGGTTCCTCCTTGAATGAACGGCATTATAGTCCCAATTCTTATCAATTTCAGAAAATCTGAAACTGGGGCAATGCCGTCCCAATCCTCCGGTCAATTGAAAGGCTGATTGGGACTGCGTCGACTCCCCGTTGATTTTTAATTAATGAGAATCTGTGCTGACTAACATTCGGGAAAAGAAAATAAAAATCAGGATTGTCCTCGTCGATCACTTAAGGAATCAAGTTTTAGACGAGAAGGATAGCCCGCTATCGCATCGAACGCAAGACGTCCCGCGGCGTTCTTCGCGTCATGAGGAAAGCGATAAAATTTAATGAACGAAAACATTACTTAGAGTAGAATGAACAAATATGAATGACGCTCAGCCCAGAAAACACAAGTTTATGAAATTCCAATCCGTCGACAGTAGCAGCATTGAGCGCAAGATGGGCATAGCTTTTTTCCTTATGGCGCTCGTTCCCATTCTTATCATGCTCTATATGATCTTTTTCCATCTGAGTCCCTTAACCCAGCAAGGGTATCGCGTGGACTTGCAGCTCCTTGTGTTTCTCGCGATCTGTTCCTCTCTTTTGGGATATTGGATCATTCGCCAGATCGGCGCCTCGATCTCGATAGTGGCCCGGAATGCCAAAGATCTTATGGAGGGCAAGGCCCTCGCGGGCGGGATCTCGGTCACGGATCAGTCCGAAGAGATCCGGAATTTGGTCAAAGTTTTTAACGGGGTGAACCAGAACCTAGAGCATCAGGTCTCGCAGTTGGAACAATCGAAGTCGGTCATTCAGGAGCTCATGAAAAAGATCGGATCGGTGATCACTTCCGAGGAAAAGGCTGAAGGCCTTTTGGATCTGATCACGGAAAGCATGGTCAAGGCCATGGGCGCCGAAAGCGGGGCTGTGGTTCTCTTGGGGGAAGAGGGTGCGGAAAAGTGTTTCAGTCAGGTGGTCGTCTGGGGCAAGGAGCGGGAGAAGTTGTTGCGGCTTGCAGCACAAAAAACCTCGGCATTGAACTGGCTTAGCCAGGAGAAGCGTCCGCTCATCATCAATCGCTCGGAAGACCCTTCGGATCCCGCGCAAGACCTCAACGACCTGACCTACCGGTCCCTTCTTTGCGTGCCGCTCCGTTATAAGAATCACAGCCAGGGATGCGTGTTGGTTCTGAATAAGAGCAATGCGGAGCCTTTTGTCCAAGATGATGCGACCATGCTCGAACATGTGGCGAGTCAGATCGCAGTCGCGGCGGAAAATTCACGCTTGGCGAAAGACGCCGAGAGAAGCTATGTGGAAACAATCGCCGCTTTGGCGATCGCAGTAGAAGAAAGGGACGCTTACACAAGCGGGCATTTGGAGCGTGTCGCGGGATTTTCCGTGCGGATTGCTGAGACCCTGAAGATGGCCCCTAAAGCGATCCAGACCTTGCGGGATGCAGCATTCCTGCACGACGTTGGGAAGATCGCGATCGAGGACAGTATCCTTTTGAAGCCGGGGAAGCTCACTCTAGAAGAGCGCAAGATCATGGAAACTCACGCCGAGAAAGGCGAGAAGATCATCGCTCCGTTGCGTACGTTCAATGACCTGCGCGAAATCGTTCGGCATCATCAGGAATGGTACGATGGTTCCGGTTATCCGGATGGCGTGAAAGGAGAGCAGATCTCGCTCAGTGCTCGCATTCTTACGGTTGCGGACGTCTATGATGCCCTGACCACGACGCGACCTTATCGCCATGCTTTTTCCCATGAGGAGGCGATCAAAATGATGAGCGCGGAATCCGGAACCCATTTTGACCCTCAGGTATTGAATGTTTTTCTCGATATTGTCATGGAAAAATCTCTTTAAACCTCTTCGATGTTCTCACTTGCCTTCAAAAACTTTCAAGCTTTTTAGGTCTTTTTTGGGCGTAGAATAAAGCCCGAACTTCAAGCTAAGAGGTAGGCATGAAGACCCAAGAAAAAGTCCGCACGGCGGTGGTGAGCGGGCAGTTCTATCCCAAAGATCCTCTAGTTCTCAAAAAACAGATTCGACAATTTTTAACCGCAGTCAAAAATTGTCCTGATCCGGAGGTTCACGCCCTTATTGTTCCACACGCGGGTTATGATTACTCGGGGCAGGTCGCGGCCGAGGCCTACAAATTGGTCGAGGGCCGGAAGTTCGACAGCGTGGTTATTATTGCTTTTTTGCACCGAGCGTTTTTTCAAGGCGTTCTCGTAGACGATGTCGCGGCTTATGAAACGCCGCTTGGGAAAGTTCCCGTGGATTGCGAACTTGCCCGGAAGATCCGGATATTCCACCCCGTTTTCCAGAATGCGATGCCCGGTCGTTTGGAGGAACATTCTCTCGAGGTCCAGATTCCATTCCTTCAAGAAACGATTCCGGATCTTAAAATTGTTCCCATCTATATTGGCGTCCAGAGCATCACAAATATCACGATCCTCGCGGATGCTCTGGCGGGGACTCTTGCGGATCGAAACACACTTGTGGTGGCGACGACGGATCTTTCCCATTTTCATTCTTATGAAACAGCATCTGCAAAGGACAAAGTCTTGATCGCTATGTTCGAAAAGGGGAATGCCGAAGCGATTTATGACGCATATGCTAAGGAGGAGGTGGAAGCTTGTGGCATGGGGCCCGTTCTGGCCTCGATTTTGCTGGCTAAGAAAATGAAATGGTCCGGACCGTGCCTCGTCCGGTACGCGAATTCGGGAGATGTGACCGGGGATAGAAGTTCGGTCGTGGGCTATGCGGCCATGGCTTATAGGAAAACGATATGCTAAACGCGGAAGATAAGAAAAAGATATTGGCCTATACGCGAGAACTTTTAAAGGCGCGCCTGACGGGTGGCCCCGAACCTGAGCTTGAGCTGATACATGAAATTATGGAACAAAAGCGCGGGATCTTCGTCACGCTCAAGATCCATGGGCGTCTTCGGGGTTGTATCGGGCATATCCTGGGGAATGAGCCGCTCAGGAAGAGCATTCCTCATATGACCCTTGCCGCGGCATTTGAGGATTCGCGGTTCCCACCGCTTGCTTTGAACGAACTTAAAGATATAAAGATCCACATCTCACTTCTTACGGAACCTGTGCTGATAAAAAGTTACAGGGATATTCGGATCGGAACGGACGGTATTATCGTGACCTGTGGATGGAAAAAAGGGGTTTTTCTCCCCGAGGTCGCGACCGAGACCGGTTGGGACCCAAAAACTTTTTTTGAGAATTGCGCGTTAGAGAAGGCGGGGCTTACGGAGCAGGAACTTCCGGAGGCCATGATCGAGGTCTTTCAAACCGAGGGGTTTGAGGATTGAAAGAGAGTGTGCATAAAAATTTAAAGAAGATGCAAAGTGGTCGATAATACAAGGTGGAATGAACTGGCTTGGATGAAAAAAGGAGAATCTTAAAATGAAAAAGTTCGCTCTGTTTCTTGCCGTCATGCTGGCACTTTCAGGCGCGTATGCCGAAGCCTCGGTCGTAAAAGAAATGAATTCCAACAAGGCTCTCACCAAGTTCAGCCGCGGGGTGACGAATGTGGCGACCAGTCCGGGAGAATTCGTGACCCAGATACCCGCCGCAATGGAGCAGAACCCGGATTATCTCACTGGATTTATCGCAAGTATCGGGCGGGGGATCGGATACTCGCTTCTGCGGGCCGGAGCCGGGATCTATGATATAGCGACCTTTCCTTTTCCGGGTCCGACCGACTATAAACCTATCATGAAGCCGGAGACCATTTTTGAAAAAGCGGCCGACACCACCATAAGCCAGACCCTTCACTAATACTGCGTTCCAATTGATTTTATGGGTTCGCAGTATTGCCCAAGTCTCTATTCTCTTTTCATGAAGGGCGACTTGGGCTGCCTCATCCCGCCTTCGTAGCGGCAGGATGATAAGAATTGAGACTGTACCGTTAACCCCTAAAATCAAATGGAGAACGGTACTAACAGTTCACAGTTTTCAAATTTTGACCTCTTCCTGAATTCAGGGAGAGGTCTTTTTTTGTCCGCCCCCCCGTTTTCATGTTACCCTTGTCTTAGATTTTATTTTATAAATGGTTTACAAGGACAATCCTGAATTTTGTTTTCTTTTCCAGAATGGCAGTCAGGACAGCCTCAATCTCCGCCCAAGTCTTTTTTTCTTTTCATTAACGGCGACTGGGACGGCCCCAATTACCGCTTTGCGATAATTGATAAGTATTGGGACCGCTTCGCTTCGATTGATTGGAATTGGGACGGCCCCAATTTCAACTTCTTGAAATTGATAGGTATTGGGACTAGATTATCCCAGTTCTTCCCATTTCACCCCGTTAGAGTCCCCAATGACTTTGGCGAGGATGAATGGGCTGATTTTTTTAAAGCGTATCCGGTCGCATGATTCATTTTGAAATTTGGTCAGGCCTCTAACGGGGCAAGGAGGTGACCCATGAAAACGCACACCGAATATCTCTCGTTCGAAACAAAAAAGAAGCGCGACTACATCAATATCACGCCGCAAGTCGAGGCCGCAGTCGTGAAAAGCGGCGTTCAAGAAGGCCTTTGCCTGGTCAATCCGATGCATATCACGGCAAGCATTTACATCAATGATGACGAAGATGGCCTTATCCAGGATTTCGATGATTTTTTAGAGAAGATCGCGCCGTATGATCTTAAAGGTTATCGTCACCACCGGACCGGGGAGGATAACGGCGATTCGCATGTCAAACGTCAGCTCTTTGGCCGCGAGGTCGTCGTCGCTATCACGAAGGGCCGGCTGGACTTCGGAACTTGGGAGCGCATTTTTTATGCCGAATTCGACGGCTGCCGCCGCAAGCGCGTGATCGTCAAGATCATCGGGGAATAGAACTTCGGAGCGCTCATGTCCGACACTTTTCGCGACAAAAAGCATAAACGTCGAAAGAAAGTCCACGCGCCTCTCCCTCCCAGGGTCGAGAAAAAAGAAGAACGCAGGATCTGGGTCGGTGACGAAGCGGTCATCGAAAAACATTTCCTTCGTCTGACGCGCCTTCTTCGCGACGAAGAGAGGGAAGAGCAGAGCCGGTTCAAAACGGAATTCCTGGACCAGAAGCCGGAGGTCCGTGAAAAAAAAGGAAAGGCTATTTTCCGGCTCGACCTTCTGGAAACCCATTACAATCCTTCCGGTCAGAAACTTCTTACCTTCGCGCTCCAAAACGGCCGTCCTCTGCCGCGTTATTCCCTGAATCCGGGAGATGTTGTTTCGCTTTCCGGTTTCCAAACATCGCCGGAGGATTGTCCTGCCGGAACGGTTTATGAAAAAGACCGGTTCAGGATCACAGTTGCTTTTGGCGGCAGGATTCCGGGCTGGGTCGAGAGCGAAAAAAGTTATCAGCTCAGCCTCTCCGAGAATCGCACCACGTATCAGCGCATGTATGAAGCTTTGCAAATGACGCGTACCGCGGAGCATTCCAGGGTCGCTTGGCTCAGGGATATCAGTCTCGGCCTGAAGAAACCCCGCTTGGGGGATCCGGTTGCCGAGGAAGTGCTCCGGAGTTTTGATCCGGCTCTCAATACCGATCAGAAAAGGGCGGTCGCGATGGCGCTTGAAGCCGAAGATATGCTTCTCATTCACGGGCCCCCGGGGACAGGCAAGACGCGCGTGCTGACCGAGATCATCCATCAAGCGTTCAAAAAAGGAGAGACGGTTTTGATTTCGGCGCCCTCGAATGCTGCGTGTGATCATCTGGTGGAGTGCCTCGTGAAAAAAAAGATCCCCGTGACGCGTCTGGGTCATCCGGCGCGTATCACGGAACGGGTTCGCGAACATACCTTGAGCTACAAGCTCGCCGCGCATCCCTACGCAAAAATGATCGACGCCCATGAAGCCCAGCTCGAGCAGTTCGCCCGCCAAAAGGAGAGGCGGCAGGACCGGCGCGTGATGTCCTGGGAGGAAAAGCGCGAAATGCGCGACGAGGTGAACCGGCTGCGCGACGACATTCGCGATCTCAGGACGCAGATCTTCAAGCAAGTCTGGAACGCAACGGACGTGGTGGTGGCGACGCACACGGTTTGTGGCGACCCGCTTATTCGCGCCAAGGCTTTTGATTGGGTGATCATCGATGAAGCAACGCAAGGGATCGAGCCCGCGACCTGGATCCCGATGCGTCATGGAGGCAAAGTTATTTTGGCGGGGGATCATTGTCAGCTTCCGCCGACGGTTTTCCGCTCCCGGCCAGGTGAGCGAGGCTTGGGCTTCACGCTCTTTGAGCGGCTCCATGAAGTCCTGGGTCCGAAGTCCAAGGTGCGGCTCGAGCGTCAATACCGGATGCACGAACATATCATGAATTTTTCATCCCGGAAATTTTATGAAGGCGCGCTTGTGGCCGATCCTTTGGTTGCGGGGCATTTATTGAAAGATCTTTCGAACGTGAAAACGGAAGGGTTTGACGAGACTCCCGTTATTTTTCTGGACACCGCGGGCCTGGGATATGAAGAAGAGATCGAAGACGGGACGGAAAGCCGCTATAATTCCGAGGAGGCGAAGCTTGTGATGACGGAACTGAAGCGTCTGATCAAAGCCGGAGTACCTCCCGGAGAGATTGCGATCATCAGCCCTTACAGCGCGCAGGTGAAACTTTTGACGGGGATGATCATGGGCGAAAAAAGTGAGCCCGGCGATTTGGCCTCACTCGAGATCGACAGCGTGGATGCGTTCCAGGGCCGTGAGAAGGAAGCGGTGATCCTTTCGCTTGTCCGGTCTAACCGGGAAGGGCAACTGGGTTTTCTGACCGATACCCGACGCATGAATGTTGCGATGACGCGCGCCAAACGAAAACTTATTATGATCGGAGACAGCGCGACGCTCGCGAACCATGTCTTTTTCGAAGACCTGCTCCGCTATGTCGAGTCCGTGCAGGGTTATCGCAGCGCGTGGGAATAAGGGGTCTGGCTCCTTTTGAAGGGGGACAGGCACCCCGCCTTTGGCGGGAGAGCCAGTCCCCAAAAGGTGCCTGACCCCCTTTAAAAACCATAGGAGGCCTCATCATGCAATGTCCGCTTAGCAATTTTTGTTTGATGTCCCCGAAGTTCGTTTTCTCTGGGATCGGTTGTTTGGGATTTGTTTTGGGCGTTCTTTCGGCCGTGCGGCCCCAGCGTTCGATCGGCCTTTACCAGTGGATCATGAAATGTTTTAACTGGAGCGTTGTCCCGATCGATCTGGCGCGGGAAATCCGGAACACTCGGGTTCTCGGCGTCGCCCTCGTAGCGTTAAGTCTGGCCATTTTTTTTATCACATTTTCACGCTTTTAAGGATGCCTGTGCTGAACGGTTTTCTGTCTCTTCTTTTCTGGGTGGCTTGTGTGTTCCTGCTAGCGCTTCTTTATCTCGTCATGCTTATCTTGCTTGTTTTTACATTTCCCTTTGATAAACAGAGAAAATTACTGCACCGGCAGTGCTTCTTGTGGTCGGACGCTATCATCGGTCTGAACCCGTATTGGAAAGTGAAAGTGAAGGGCCTCGAGAACGCGGACCCGAAGCGTACTTACGTGATCGTGGCTAATCACCAGAGTCTGGCGGACATTGTGGTTCTTTTTCAGATCCGCATGCAGTTCAAATGGGTGGCGAAGGAAAGCCTTTTTAGCGTTCCATTTCTCGGCTGGTGTCTCGGGCTTTGCAAGCATATTTGTCTTCGCCGCAAGGACCATGGAAGCATCCGGGATGTTTACCGGGAAGCGATCGATTATCTCCGTTCGGGGATGTCGGTTCTTTTTTTTCCGGAGGGAACGCGCAGTGAGACGGACGAAATGAATCTCTTCCAGAGCGGGGCTTTCAAGCTGGCGATCTCCGAAAAGGTTCCCATTCTTCCCATCGCCATCAGCGGGACGCGGGATGCGATTCCCAAAGGGGGCTGGGTCATGAGGTCCAAGGTCTTTTGCAATCTGACCGTTCTGGAACCCATCGAGACGGCCCATCTCCAGCATAGTGATTTTCAAAAGTTGAGTGAAGCCGTCCGCTCCCGCATTGCCGAGAAATTGAGCGCCCGGTAAAAAATGATATTACCTCCTATGGGTTATTCCAGAGCGATGGTTTGTTTGGGGTTTTCGCTGTTTTTATGGCAGGCCTCTCTTTATGCCACGCACGCGACTGAAAACGTAACCATCGAGGAACATTCCAAGATCGTCACCCTGGACGCGACGACGAATGATCCCGGACAGGTTGAGGTATGGGGTTCTTATGTGATCCGCGGGGGCAGGTTCGTGTGGGAGTCGAACGGTGAGAGAGAAAAGCGGGGAACCTATCAGACCCAGACGTGGATCGCGCAGACCACCGTGGGAGTCTATAAAGACATCGACATCGGGATTACCGAGTGGTTCCAGCATACCCTGGATAAAGCCAACAACTATAATGAATTTAGAGACATGATGGACCCCGATACCGGAGGGGTTCCGGAAGATACGACTGAGGGACCCACGCACGGGTTCGGCACCGGAGACCTTGGGATCACGGGTCGGTGGCGGTTCTATGATTCGGCGGAGAAGAAGCTTGAGATCACTTACATCTCCACAGTCTTTGTGCCGACCGGACGGCGCGGGAATTTCGATCATCTTGGCTCAAGCCAGGGGTACACCAGTTTGGATAATTCCTTCGCATTCACCCAAGATATCGGTCGGTGGAACGGGACCGCAAATCTGGGTTACAACACTCCGCTTGCGCCTTCGAAACGAACGAACGATTATTACGGGACAACTCACGCGAATTTCGCGGTCGGGTACCAGGTTTTTCGGTGGCTCCAGCCTGAGATCGAGCTGATCTACTCCCATGATTTCGGAGGGCACGGACAGACTGCGAATCTCGCAAGCGTGGTCCTGGGTCTTATCATGCCGCTTGGGGATCATGTGCGTTTTGAACTTGGCGCGATGCAGGACGTTTTTGGAAGCAATAAAGTACAAACCACGTCCGGTATTTTCAGCATCGCATTTTTAACCTGATGCTTCAACCAGGCCCCTTTCATCCTTGTCTTTCATTCTTTTCCTTAATGGTGACAAGGATTGCCCCAATTTCAGATTCTCTGAAATTGATAAGAATTGGGACCATTTGACACTCCCTCCGCCTTCGGGCAGAATGTCACCACTTTCAATCCCTCATTGAGGATACTATGGAAATCAATATTGATAGAGTTGCGGAACTTGCGCGGCTCAATCTGAAGCCCGAAGAAAAGCAGAAACTCGCTAAAGACCTCGGCGCGATTCTCGACTACGTCAAGAAGCTAGACAAGCTCGATACGTCCAAGGTTGAGCCCACGAGCCATGTTCTCAATATGGAGAATGTGTTCCGCTCCGATGAAGTCAAAACTTCGAATGCTGCGGAGAAGGCCCTCGAACACGCTCCACAGACTGACGGCCATTTTTTCAAAGTTCCAAAGATTGTGCAGCGATGACAGACCTTTGTTCACTTACTCTCAAAGAAGCGATTGAATTCTCAAAAAAGGACGGCGCTCAGCCGGTCCTGGATGCCTTTTCCAAAAGGGCTGCATCTCTCAATCCCAAGATCAACGCGTTCCTCCGGTTTGGCCACCTTTACACGAACCCGGGGCGTGTTGCCGCACGCCCCGGGTTCGTGCAAGGGGCGCTTCACGGCGTTCCCAACTCGATCAAAGACAATATCTGCATTGACGGCAGGGAAGTGACCTGCGCGTCAAAGATCCTTGCCGAACACGTGCCGCCTTATGATGCGACCGTGATCACGAAACTTAAAAATGCCAGCGCGACACTTTTCGGTCAATGCAACATGGATGAATTCGAGTTCGCTTCTTCCTGCGAGACTTCCGCATTCGGCCCGTGCCGGAATCCCTGGGACCTTATGCGCGTGCCCGGCGGCTCCAGCGGCGGTTCGGCGGCCTCGGTTGCGGCCGATATGACGCTTGCAGCACTCGGAAGTGATACCGGCGGATCGATCCGTCAGCCGGCGGCGCTTTGCGGTGTGGTCGGCGTAAAACCCACGTACGGCCGTGTATCGCGCTACGGACTTATCGCATTCGGCTCGAGTTTTGACCAGATCGGCCCTCTTACAAAGACCGTGGAAGATGCGGCCATTCTGATGAATGTGATCAGCGGTCACGATCCGAAAGATTCCACTTCCTCGCCCCAGGCCGTTCCTGATTTTACGCAGTCGCTTAAACGGGATG
Source organism: uncultured bacterium (assembly GCA_964389345.1). Lineage (GTDB taxonomy): Bacteria > Omnitrophota > Omnitrophia > Omnitrophales > Aquincolibacteriaceae > Aquincolibacterium. Next base: position 11,897 of record CAYMER010000178.1, read on the forward strand.
TGAAAGGCCTCAAGATCGGTCTTCCGAAAGAATATTTCATTGAAGGGATCGACCCGGAGATCGAAAAAAGCGTGCGCCAGGCCGCGGACATCTATAAGAAGCTTGGCGCTGAGATCAAGACGATCAGCTTGCCGCACACCGAACATTCGGTCGCGGTCTACTATATAGTTGCCGTTGCCGAAGCGAGCTCGAACCTTGGGCGATTTGACGGCGTCGAATACGGATTGCGCGTTCCCACGAAAGATCTTCGTGAAATGTATTTTGAGACGCGCGACCAAGGATTCGGTCAGGAAGCCAAACGCCGCATTCTTCTCGGCACGTTCGTTCTCTCGGCCGGTTATTACGAAGCGTATTATCTGAAAGGGCAGAAGGTCCGCACGCTCATCCGTCAGGATTTTGAAAAGGCGTTCAAGGAGGTGGATGTGATCCTTTCGCCAACATCGCCGACTGCGGCGTTCAAGATCGGCGAAAAATCCGCGGATCCGATCGCGATGTACTTGTCCGATATTTTTACGATTCCCGCGAACCTGGCGGGCATCCCCGCGATGTCGGTCCCGTGCGGCTTTACTTCCGGCGGCCTTCCCATCGGTATGCAGCTCATGGCCCGTCC
>CAYMER010000179.1:0-6307 GCA_964389345.1 uncultured bacterium
ACGACCGCGTCGGGCTTGTGGTTTTTGCCAAGAAATCATTCACGCAGTGCCCTCTGACCCTGGATTACCGCATCCTGATTGAATTGCTTTCCGAGATCCGGGTCGGCATGATCGCGGACGGTACCGCCATCGGCATGGGCATTGCGACCGCGGTGAATCGCCTCAGGGATTCGAACGCCAAAAGCAAGGTCATTATCCTGATCACGGACGGTGAGAATAACGCCGGCAATATCGATCCGGTCACCGCTGCGGAACTCGCCAAAAGCTTCGGCGTCAAGGTCTACACGATCGGCGTTGGCAAGGGCGGCATGGTGCCATTTCCTGTTGATGATCCGCTTTTCGGCAAACGTTATGTTCAGGCCAACGTAGAGATCGACGAAACGACCCTGAAACGCATCGCCGACATCACGGGCGGTCTTTTTTTCCGGGCCCGCGATCCCGTGGCGCTTTCCGAGATTTATGAACGGATCAACAAGCTTGAGAAAAGCGAAGTGAAGGTTAAGGAATACCGGAGTTATAACGAGATGTTCCCATTCTTCCTGCTTCCCGCACTTTTTTTACTTCTCATCGATATCTTTTTACGCCGAACCCTGCTCCTCAAGGTGCCCTGATGATTATCTTTACTGGTTGGTGTACCACCGTAACTGCGAGACACCCAACGAGAGGAAGGAAACCGTACTCCTCTCGATCGTTCGTCCTACCCCAGCGTGGCAGGACTCACTCGCGCGCCCGTCCTTGTCTTTCATTTCGTTTCCTTAATGGTGACAAGGACGGCCCCAATTTCCACTTCGTGAAAATTGATAAGTATTGGGACCGGCTTTTCTCGGCCGGGAGACTTTGCCAGAGCCAGCTCTCGGAGTGCTTCGAGCTTGGTCCCGCCGAAGGCGTGTCGAAGCGCGAGAGCGCAGGCGGTCGTCGGCCGCAGGAGACGACGAACCGCCGGTGGCGAAGGCGAAGTCTCCCGGCCACCGTGCCCGCTCCGCCTCGCGAGCGTCGTTCGGCATACGGTTTCTTTCCTCGGCCTACACGCTTAGTGGAAAGTCAGGTGCCCTGATGCAATTCTTCCGTCCTGAATATTTTTTTTATCTGTGGTTGGTTCCGGCAGTCCTGGCGTTCTATATTTTTTCGCGCAAGCTCTGGAAGAAACGGGTTCACCGGCTGGTCCAGGATGAAACGCTTCTTTCGAAATTAATCGAAGGTTACCGGAAAAACGAGTGGTTTATCCGCGCAATCCTCATGACGTTTGCCGTGCTTTGTTTCGTGCTCGCGCTCGCGCGTCCTCAATGGGGTGATGAAAAACGAACGGCTCAGCGCAAGGGCGTGGACATCATCTTTATGGTCGACACATCGCTTAGCATGCTCGCTGAGGACATCAAACCCAACCGCCTCGAAAAAGCCAAGTTTGAGATCGAAACATTCATCCGTAACCTTCGGGGTGACCGTGTGGGTATGGTCACTTTCGCAGGTTCCGGATTTCTTCAAACGCCGCTGACACTCGATCACGCAGCATTCCTCCTGTTTCTGGATTCCGTGCAGGTAGGATTTCTTCCGGATCCCGGAACATCGCTTGTCCAGGCCTTTCATTTAGCGATCCGTGCCTTTCCCCAGAAGGAGCTCAAATACAAGGCCTTGATCCTTTTTACGGACGGTGAAGACCATGAAGGCGGCATTGAAAAGGCTATCGAGGAGGCCAAACAGGCGAATGTCAGGATCTATTGCGTAGGCTTTGGGACTGCAGAAGGGGAGCCCATTCCTCTCAAGAACGAGAGAGGGGAGCGTTCGGGATTCAAGAAGGACCGTAGCGGGCAAATGGTGCTCACCCGGCTCAACCAGCCGCTTCTGGAGCGGCTCGCCAAAGAAACGGGCGGGATCTACCTTCCCGCGACGCCGAGTGAAAAAGAGGTCGATGTCATCTTAAAGCATCTTCGAGGTTGGGGAGAACAGCAGTTTGCTGAAAAAATGGTCGTGGAACGCGAAGACCAGTACCAGGTGTTCCTGATCCTCGCGCTGATCTTTCTGGTTGCCGAAATGCTTGTCCGCCGCAAAAACAGAAAAAGCCCGGCCTTGCTGGCCTGCCTCGCCGCCTTTTTTCTTTTCACAGGATTCTTCGAGACCTCGCAGGACACGGTTAAAAAAGGCAACGAGCAGTTTCAGAACAAGCGATACCAATCCGCCCTTGAGGCCTACCGCAAAGTCCAGGTCAAGAACCCCGACTCCCCGGAAGTTCTCTATGATCTCGGAACGGCGCTTTACAAAGTCGATTCTTTTCAGGAATCGGCTCAGGATCTGGATGCCGCTTCCAAGAAGGCCCAGGACCCGCAGCTGAAAGCCCGCGCGTTTTACAATAACGGGAACGCCCAGTACCGGCTCGGTAATTTTGAAGAAGCTATTGATTCTTTTAAGAAGGCTCTCGCGCTGGATCCCGGCGACAAAGACGCCAAGTACAATCTTGAATTCCTGCAAAAACAGAAGAACAAGATTGATAAAAAAGATCAGGAGCAAAAGAAAGATCAGAAGAAAGACGAACAAAAGAAAGACCCTCAAAAGAATAAGCAGGAACAGCAGCAGAGCCAGGGCCAAGGTCAGCAGGACAAAAAAGATCAGGGGCAGCAAGGCAAAGAGCAGAACGAGGACAAAAAAGATCAACAGCAACAGCCCAAGCCCCAGGATCAGCAGGATCAAAACAAGCAGCAGGACCAGAAAGAGCAGGAGCAAAAAGAAAAAGAAAAGCAAGAGGAACAGCAAAAGCAAGCGCAACAGCAGAAGGAACAGGAAGAACAGCAGAAGCAAGAAAAAGAACTGCAAAAAGGCCAGGAAAATCCAAGGGAAAGCCCGGAAAAACGCGAAGGGCAGCAAAGGCAGCCGCTCCAGGGCCAGATGAGTATGGATAATGCTTTAAATCTCCTGGATGCCCTCAAGGAATCCGAGAAAGAGCTCCAAGACCTCCGCCGACCTCCGGTCAATAAGAACCCGCCGCCGGTGGAAAAGGACTGGTAATCCCTCGGCGCTTTTTGCCGGGGTTAACCCTTGAAGCGATCTTTGCGGAAAGGGTAATCCCTTCGGATTTCAAATTTGAAATTTTCGTTGTCTTTACAAAATATAAAATGGAAGGAGCGTCAGTATGAGCCTCATGGAGCAGGTAGAAAAAGATATTATCGTGGCGATGAAGGCCAAGGATGCCATCAAAGTATCGACCTTGCGGATGATGAAAAGCGCCCTTGGGAACTATTTAATCCAGATCAAAAAGGACAAGGCTGAAGACGCGGAAGTCCTTGGGATCATCACCAAACAAGTCAAGCAGCGCCGGGAGAGCCTGGAGATCTTTGAAAAAGCCGGGCGCAAGGACCTTGCGGACAAGGAAAAGGCCGAGCTTGCGATCCTGGAAGCCTATTTGCCGAAGCAGCTCTCGGATGAGGAGCTTGATGCGGAGGTCCGCAAAGCCATCGATTTATCAGGCGTTAAAAGCCCCGCAGACATCGGGAAGCTCATGAAGGCCCTCATGCCTGCCATCCAGGGTAAAGCCGGCGGCAAGCGCGTCCAGGACGCCATAAAAGCCATCCTGAAATAGCCTTTCAAGCCTCAAAGCTAACCTCAAAAGCTGATACCTGTCTCCCTATAGGCTAGTTTACATAAGATACATTATAGGACTAAACAACCTGCCGAAGAGGATGGCGAAGGTACGAAAAGACAGTTAGATTAGGCGTCGGGTTTGCTGGGCGCGGGCTGTAAAGATCGCACAACGGTACTAAAAAGTTACTCCCAACAAGTTATAAGCTTCGGGATCCAGTGTTAGAAGAACCTTTACAAGAGCTCTAAACTCAGCAACATGGGCTTTCGCAACAGGAGCAATATAGATCCCGGCAAGGACTTCACGAAACCTTAGAATTTCTTTCACGAAACCGGCATTGGCGCTATTGGCCTCCGCTGTTAAATCAATCAGCTCAAATCCCCTCTCTAAAGAGGCTTTGAACGGTTCCAAGAGGCCGTCTTTGAGACTGCTTTCGGCTCGACCAAGTTCGGAGGCTATGCTCAGGACCTGCCAGGAAACCGGCTTAGACGCCCATTTCTCAACTGTCATGTCCTTATGGAACGCAATCGTCACCATGGAAGTCCCAACAGATGGGTCGCAATATCCCTGATCCTGCCAGCCAAAGCTTCATCCTGGACGACCAGGGATCGGTTCTTGTCTGCCGGCCGGATATTGATCAACGAGTGAAGCTCGATCTGCGCCTCAGGCGGGTTTTTGGGGAAAAAGTTGCCGCCCCAAAGGTCCGATTGGCTTGAACCATGCCGCAAGAGGATCGCTTCCGCATCCGCATGCATGGAGCCCCCAAGGGCCATCACGCCTTTCCGGACATCGGCCACAAATTTCACCATATCCTCAAACGGCTGGCCGATGAAACGGAGAATTTCCTCCTTGGGGATTTTCTGATCAACGATCTTGATTTCCATTATTTTTCTTCCCTCCCGTATTCCTCGGGCGTATCTTCCCGGATCACAAAGCGGACAGGCGCTGGCTCATCGCGGTAAGCACCGGCCTTCGGAGGAAACGTTTCGCGCATGAAAAGGACGAATTCAAGGTACTCATCCATCGAAAGTTTTCTGTTTTTTTGAGGAGGAATGCTGCTCCAATCGGGGAATTTCAGATCATCCATGGCCGGCTTCTTTCTTCTTTTTCAGAATCATTTCATAAACATCCGATGGACCGAACTTCTCGCAAAGAGTCTTCAGCTTTGCGGGGTCAAAACGGTTTTCCAGGACAAGATTGAGCACGTCCGTAAGGTCCTTCCATTCCCGCCGCTCGCCACCCTGCTTGATGGCATGCAACTTCAAAGCGATCAAGTGTTCCAAGGATGGTATCCGAAACCGGACCCCGCGAACGGTTACCTCGAGACTTGCCCCCCAAACTGCCGCGAACGTAACCGGGTCGAGAAAAAGGATATCCAGCGGGATCAAAAGCTTCTTTGCGTCCTCAAATCTGGCGAAAAGATCGTTTCGGAAGACCTCGTGCAACCCGAGGCTGGCAAGGGCTTCTCGGATTGCCGGATAACCCTCTTCCCGGATCAAAAAATCGACGTCTTGCGTACTGCGTGCGTAGCCGTGTTCATTCACCGCAAACCCGCCGATCAGGATGAGGTGTGCATTTGCTTTTTTACCGGCTTCTGCGATTAGTTCAAAAATGGTTTTTTCACTCATGGGTGGTATTATACCTTTGTTCGGACACGCCGCAAAGAAGGTCTTAGAGATATTCGGGACGTTTTTTTTGATTTTTGTTTCGCTCGTGCGGCGTATTTTTCGTTACGCTCCCTGATCTTTTGACGGCCGATTTCAAGCACAAAGCGCTCGTAAATATCGCTCCGGGGTCCGACGGCTTCCAGAACCAGGCGATCTTCTGTAATCCTGTAGATTAGCCTGTATTTGCCGATTCGGTAGCTTCTGTATCCGGCAAGATCTTCTTCGAGAGATTTTCCAATCTCGGGTTTTTCACGAATGTCATCCATCGCTCTTCGCACTAGAAATTTTAAATTTGGCGGAAGCCGGCTGGTTTGTTTTCGCAAATCTGCGGAAACATCCCAAGAATGCATCATTTTTTAGCCCAAAAAAGCTCGTCCAGATCTTCTTTTGTGGTATAAGTTTTGAAATCCCCGCGTTTATACGCAGCCTCACTCTCACGGATCTGCCGCATAAGATCCGGATCCCGCTTGATCTCCTGGGTCTCACGCCAGCTATAATAGTCATCCGCGCTCATCAGGACAGCCGCCGGCCTGCCGTTTCGCGTAATAATGATTTCATCCGAACGACGAACGATTCCGTCCACGATCGCGCTCAACTTGATCTTCACTTCTGACAGCGGCAATGTTTTTGTCATGGATCCACTCTCCTTTTCTGTAAACAGGATAGACCATAATTCGGACTAACTGTAACATGCGCTTTATGAACCGTCAAGGAGTCGGTGGAAAAAGCAGCCAACCACCCTTATCCTTTCCGGCTCCGTTTCCCTTATCCCCTACAGAAGCGACCCAGCGGCTTTATCGCGCGGGTTCGCTAACCTTAGAGATTAGGCGGCAGAAGCGACTTGCTGCTGGGCCATGATCGCATCAAGGATCTCGCGGAACTTACCCCGAAGATAATCGGAAACCACGTAGAAGTCTTTTTTACCGGGACGACGGATCTCATACTGGCGCATCAGATCGTCAAACTGGTCCCTGCCAAGCTCGACTGCGAACTGCACAAGCCAGGACCCGCGGGCCAACTCCTCAGACTTTCCCGGGATATCATCGTCAATAACAAAGACCATGAAACCCAG
>CAYMER010000180.1:0-5567 GCA_964389345.1 uncultured bacterium
GTCCCGAGGCGAGCGCCTCCCGCACAATCACCCCAACATCTTTTTTCTCCGCTTCGGGAAGCACCTTCTCCGCCATGCGTTGATCCAGTAAATTGAAGATGATCTGGATCGCCTGGACCCGCGGGTCCTCGAGCGCCGCCAGAGCCTCCGCCTCCGTATGGACCGAGATCCCGATAAAACGAATTTTCCCTTCCCTCCTCAACCCTTCCAGAGCGCTTATCAAGTCTCCCTTTTGGATCAGTTCCAGAGAAGGATTATGAAGCTGAAAAAGATCGATCACATCCGTCTCGAGACGTTTGAGGCTTTGTTCACAAGCAAAGCGGATATAACCAGGATCAAAATTTTTCCTGTGCCCGGCGTGGTTGAGCTTTTCAGGAGATCCCGGCAACAAAGAGGCAGGTTTTTGAGAAGGGCGGTAAAAATCCCAGCCGCACTTCGTAGCCAGAGTTAACCGGTCGCGGGACTTGCCTTTCAGGAATTTCCCGAGAAGTTCTTCGCTGTGTCCTTCCCCGTAGGTGTCTGCTGTATCAAAAAAATTAATTCCGGAATCCCATGCGGCCGATAAAGCTTCGAGAGAATCTTTGTCGCGAACAGGACCATAGGCATTACCTCCGATGGCCCAGCAGCCAAAACCGATCTCGGAAATACGCAAACCCGTTTTTCCAAAACGGCGCTCTTTCATACGAGGGGCAACGGCTCCAATCTTGGAAACTCAAAAGAAGGAAGGCTGATCGAACGGTTACTTCGGGAAAAGTTCGTCAATGGCTTTTTGGATCTTGTCCTGAGCCTGAAAACCGACCAGCTGTTTCGCGACTTCCCCATCCTTGAAGAAAATAACCGTCGGAATTCCCTGAACCCCGTATTTCTGGGGCGTGTTCGGATTCTCATCCACGTTCATTTTTCCAACCAGGATGCGACCGGCGTTGGCAGCCGCGATCTTTTCGATCACAGGGCCAAGCATCCGACAGGGCCCGCACCACTCGGCCCAAAAATCGACCAGAACGGGTTGTTTGGACTCAAGCACTTCGGTCTGAAAATTCGAGTCTGTGAGCGTTTTTTCTTTACTCATAAAAAAACTCCTTTGAAAGATGACGGTGAAAGTATTGTTATGACGGAGCCGTCCCAATACCTATTAATTTCAACGCAGTTGAAATTGGGGCGGCACTAATTACCCGTTATTTAAAAAATTAACGAGAATTAAGTGCCGTAATATACACCGGCCACGAGTTTCTGTCCACACGACCGGGCCTCCGGAAGCCTAAAGACTACTCCCTACTCCGAACCAAGAATCTCGGAAATAGCTTTAAACACCTGGTCCACAAATGGTTTTTGGACCACCCTTGCGGCGCCGGCCTTTTGGGCTAGGGCTTCAAGATGCGTTTCCTGCGCCGCGGTGAAGAGAACGACAGGAATATGAGCGGTCTCTTTCATAGCCTTGAGACGACGGCAGGTCTCATACCCGTCCATGCCGGGCATAATGACGTCCAATAAAATAAAGTCGGGCTGCCATGCCTTCGCTTTTTCAAGAGCGCTCGTACCATCGTGCGCTGCCTCGACCAGAAAACCACGGGATTCGACACGGACCTTCAAGAGCGTCACCACCACAGGCTCGTCATCCACAATTAAGATCTTTTTTTGCGCCATGATTCTCCTTTTACTAAAAAGTTAATGGGAAAACATGACCGTCCAAGCCACCATCCAGTAAAAAAAATAAAGACTTGGGCGTCATAATCCTCCTTTATTAAAAAATGAATCGATCGTTATGATCCCGCTTCTTTCTCGGGAGCATCTTCGCTAGCGCCCTTTTCAACACAGACCCTGTTCCGTCCTTCTGTCTTCGCTCGATAAAGGGCCTCGTCCGCGCGAAGGACCATCAAATCGGGGACCGTCTCTCCGGGACTCAGAGTCGCGGCCCCAATGCTCACCGTCAGCAAGATCTTGACGCCTTCATAACTAAAAGAATTTTGTTCGAGCTGGCGCCGAATCTTTTCCGCATAATTAAAAGCCGCATCAATCAGATGACATTTCTTGAACATAACGATGAACTCTTCGCCGCCGTAACGTCCCACGGCATTTATCTCGCCGCCCCCCTCTGTCTGCGTCATAAGCAGGAGATTCTCGGCAACGTATTTGAGCGCCACATCCCCGGCCACATGGCCGTACTTATCGTTGATTTTCTTGAAGTGATCCAGATCCAGAAGAATAATGGAAAGCGGCTGCTGTTTTTTTTGAGCTTCCACAACCGCATCATTGAGCAAGGTCCGGAAATGACGGATGACATAAAGCCCAGTCAGGCCATCTCGTGTCGCCAAAGTGAAAAGACGTGCTTGTTCGCGCTTCCCAATCGTAATCGAAAAAACGGCTAAAAAAACAAAAAGAGAGAAGATCAAAAGAAGCGGGTTGACCACATAGACCCAGACCCCCCGGTCGACGAAAAGCCAAAAAGCGAAAAGAACCCATAAAAATCCGAACCCCAGACCGACTACAAGTGAAAGGACTTGCCTCGAAAAGAGGAAGAAGAAAGAAAGCAGGATTCCGATCGCCAAAAGCGAGATCCTGTTCCACCGCGGGGCTACGGGCCGCACGAATTGTTCCATAAGAATGCTGTTCATGATATTGGTCTGGACCCCGACTGCCGGATAGGCCTCTTCCATCGGGTTCGCTTTGATATCCGTAAGCCCAAGAGCCGTGAGACCGATCACGCAGATCTTGTCTTTTATCTTATCGGGCGTGATGAGCGGCCGCCGGCCCTCACGGATATTCGCATAACTTTTGATCACATCCAAAAAAGAATAATGCCGAAAAGAGTTCTTCCACTTTCCAACCCAATTGATGAAAATCCTCCCATCCTGATCTGTGGGAATGTTAAGCTTATCCTTCAGCATATCTTTGCCAAGATAGTCGAACGCCACCTTAGCGCCAAGATAAGGAAAGGTCTCTCCGTTATAGGAAAGCAAGGACACCACCCGGCGAATCGTTCCGTCCTGGTCTGGAAAAATGTTCACGTGCCCTATCCCTTTCACGCTACGTTCAAATTCGGGCAAGGAGTGAACCCAGGACTTTCCCGAGCCCAACGATTCCAGCATGACCGGAAAATACACATTTTCAGTTTCCTTGACCGCCTGGGCCAGTGACTCATCATCGAACGTAGTGCTGGATTCGCTGAAAATCACGTCGAAAACGATTGCCTTAGCGCCCCACTCGTGGAGGATATGAACCATCGCGGCGTGATTATGTCTCGGCCACGGCCACCGTCCCAGCGCCTGAAGACTGTCTTCAGCCACATCGATATGAACTATCGCCGGATGCATCGCAACCGGAGGTCTTTGACGAAAAAAGAAGTCAACGAAAACATTCTCGAAGCGTTCCATAAGAGGCGTTTTCATCATGAGCACATGAAACCCGATGATCAGGAGACAACAACTGAAATGGATCAGATGCAAGCGGAAGGTCGTGCTGAAATAAAAAGCCACCTGGCGTTGTTTACGCCTGAAAAAACTGTCGGGGGTCTGTACAAGCCCGGATGGTGGATTCTTTAAAGGGATCATAGCTCTCTTTTCAGGTCCTGATGCAAAGCTCCTCTATGCTGCATCACTATTAATTATATGGGCTCGCAGTACAGCCCAGGTCTATTGCTTCGTTTCCATAAAGATCGACTTGGACAGCCCTAATTTCCGCATAGCGGAAATTGATAAGCATTGAGACTGTACCGCATACCTTATAATTTCAAATGTTATGCGGCACTATAAGGTTTCGGAATCCCTCGTCGTGAACTTTAAGCCTATTTCCCCGCCGTTTTCAGTATTGCATTGTTCGCCGAGGAGCATAAATCCCGGATCTCGCAATGCGGACAATCTGGCCGACGGGAAAAACAGCGCGCACGGCCATGATGGATGATGAGATGAGAATAGAGCGTCCAATTCTTTTGGGGCACTATCCTCATCAAATCGAATTCCATCTTCACGGGATCCGTGTGACGCGTCAACCCCAACAAACGATTGATGCGGATCATATGCGTATCCACCGGGATCCCAGGGATGCCAAAAGCGTTCCCCAAAATGACATTGGCCGTTTTCCGACCAACTCCCGGAATCTCGATAAGATCTTCCATATGGTCCGGAACTTTTCCACCGAATCTTTCGAGAATCGCTTTCGCAGCACCCAAAATATTTTTTGTCTTATTTCTATAAAAGCCCGTACTACGAACCATTCTCTCCACCTCCCCAGAACCCGCGGCTGCCAAGGCACACACACTTGGATATTTTTTAAAAAGAGCTGGCGTAACCTGGTTCACAAGCTTGTCTGTACACTGGGCGGAAAGGACCGTCGAGACCAAAAGCTCCCATGGCGTTTTGAAATGGAGGGTGCAACGGGTATCCGGATAAGTCTTTCTCAAGCGCCGAAGGATCGCACCCAGGCGTTTCTTTTTTGATGCCGAGTTCTCTTTCACAATAACAATATACTACAGACAGGCTTCCGTGTTGAGGCTAAATGTCATTCTGACCATTATTTTCTTTTCTCTAAGGAAAGTCAGGATTGCCCCAATCTCGACTACGCTTCGATTGATTGGTATGGGAACTATCCGCATTGTCCTCCACTTATATTTCCAGTATACTTCGTCACCAGGAGAAATTTTTATGGCGAAGATGAAAGCGATGATTTTCAGAAAGCACGGCGCGACCAGCGAGCTTGAAGAAGCTTACGTACCCGTCCCGGAACTCGGGAAAAAAGATGTCCTGGTCAGGGTCAAGGCTTGCGCACTGAACCATTTGGATCTTTGGGTGCTCGCAGGCATGCCCGGCATCAAGGTCAGCATGCCCCACATCCTTGGCTGCGATATTGCCGGTGAAGTCGTTGAGAAGGGGAAAAAGGCTCACGGGGTCCCTTTGCATAAACCTGTCATCATCGCGCCCGGCCTTTCCTGCGGCAAATGCTCCTACTGCGAATCGGGCTGGGACAGTCTTTGCGCAAAGTATGAGATCGTTGGATTTCAGCAAAGCGGCGGCTATGCGGAATACGTTAAAGTCCCGGCGCGGAACATCATTCCTGTTTCCGGCAAACTTAGCATGGAATCCTGGGCCGCGGTGCCGCTTGTGTTCCTGACAGCGTGGCATATCCTCGTGACGCGGGCCTTACTCCAGAAAAAAGAGACGGTCCTCATTCAGGCCGGAGGCAGCGGGATCGGCAGCGCGGCGATCCAGATTGCAAAACTCTTGGGAGCCCGAGTCATCACGACCGTCGGAAACGAAGAGAAGGTCAAACGCGCCAAAGCTCTCGGAGCCGATGAGGTCATTAATTACCGGTTGAAGGATTTCCAGATCGAGGTCATGCGCCTGACCCGAAGCGAAGGCGTCGACGTTCTCTTTGATCACATCGGCGGCGATACGTTCACCAAGAGTGTTCTGTGCCTCAAGAAAAAAGGACGGATCGTCACCTGCGGCGCTACGGCTGGTCGCACCGTTAGCTTTAGATCGGAAGAGCGTCGTGTAGGGAAAGAGTGTTCAGAGCCGTGTGGAGCCAGGTGAGGTGTGTGGGGGTAGTAAAAAAAATAAAGAGAGAACGACGAA
>CAYMER010000181.1:0-2522 GCA_964389345.1 uncultured bacterium
TTCCCTACACGACGCTCTTCCGATCTACCTGGATCGTTTCTTCTTCGAATTCCCACTTCAAATTTTCATTATGAAACAGCACTCCGGCATTGAAGACCAAAAGGTCCAGCCCCTGCAAAATCATGATCAAATTCCTGAAGCCATGGATCGCCTCGCGTGTATTGCGGACGTCGATTTCCCGGGCCAGGCTTTCCCCGGGCAGTTCCTTTTGCAGTGCTTCTAATTTTTCAAGCGACCGGCCGGTCAGTGCAACGAGATAACCTTCTGCGGAGAGCTTTTTAGCCAATGCACGGCCGATCCCGCTGCTTGAACCGACAATGATGGCTTTCTTCTTGGAGGAATTCATCGGCTTTTTGTGCTTTTGGGCGAATGCAGCGAGAGGAATTTCTCGATGGAACGGTTATAGGTCTTCTCAATATCGTCTGAAAAATAGCAGGCGGGCAACTGCTTCTGACTCCGGTGGTAGGCGATGCACTCACAGCAAATCCCCTTGCGGGGGCAGGGTTCGTAGGAACAATTACAACGCTTCTTGTTGGCCTCAATACGGCATTCCATAACCCGCAAGAACCCTTCTCAAATTATCGGGGTAGCAGGATTTGAACCTGCGGTCTCTACGTCCCGAACGTAGCGCGATACCAGGCTTCGCTATACCCCGATGATTTGATTGAAAAAAATGAATTTATTTATCCATTCAGTCCGCCTTCGGCGAACCCGGATTTTCCGCCAGACAGCGCGGCGGACCTGTCCCAAAGCGCTGTCGGACGGACCTGCCATCGCTTTGTGGCGGGGAACCTGCGGTCTCTACGTCCCGAACGTAGCGCGATACCAGGCTTCGCTATACCCCGATGAATAAACGGCAATTGATCCTCAGAATAATAAAACGGCGGGGATTATAGCACCCTCACGCAGAGTATTCAATGAAAGGCATTAATCAGCGACCGCCAGATCAGCCGTGGCCGCGACCTGCTCCGGCGTAGGAGGAAGAACGGTTTCTTTGCGCGGGGGTTGTGCGCCCTGGGTCAAAAGTGCCGCTTCCATGACTTCTTTGAACACAGGAGCCGCAACGGTACCGCCGTAATAAAGGGGCCGCGCTTCATCCAGCACGACCACCATGGCATAACGGGGATTATCCGCAGGCGCGAAACCAATGAATGAAGACATGAAAGCATCATGCGAATACCCCTTGCCGCCCGGAAGGATCTTTTGTCCCGTGCCGGTTTTTCCTCCCACCAGCACATTCGGAATTTTTGCCTTGGTCCCCGTTCCCCTTTCGACCACTTGTGTCAGGATCTCGCGCATCGTCGCCGCCGTTTCGGGTTTGATCACTCTCTGCTTAATAACGGGTTTTTTCTCTTTCACCGTGACCCCGGACGGATCCTGGACCTTGGAAATAATATAAGGTTTCACAAGATAGCCCCCATTGGCGATGACAGACATTGCGGCCACCATTTGGATCGAAGTCACCATGACTTCTTGCCCCATAGGAATATTGTATGGGGAAGTCTTGGACCATTGGGACGGCGGCCTCGTATACCCCGGCGCCTCCCCGGCCAAACCAATGCCGGTACAGGCTCCGAAGCCGAAACTTTTCACATAATTTTGAAATTTTTGAGCTCCCATCTTGAGCGCGATCTTCACGGTCCCGATGTTGCTCGATTTCACGATCACTTCCATCATCGGAAGCACGCCATACGGGTGAACATCGCGAAGGACTTTGAAACCATAGTTCCATTTCCCATTCTCACAAAAAAAAGTCGTCTCAGGCGTTACGACCCCTTCGTTCAGGGCGCCGCTCGCGGCCACGATCTTGAACACCGAACCCGGTTCGTACATGTCGGTGATCGCACGATTGCGCTTGGCATCCGGCCCCACGTTGGCGTAGTGATTGGGATCAAACCCGGGCTGGTTCGCCATGGCCAGGATCTCGCCGGTCTTGGGGTCCATCACGACCGCCCAAGCGCCTTTGGCTTTCCACTGTTTGAAAGCCTGCTCCAGTGCCTTTTCGGTAAGGTACTGAAGGTGCTGATCAATAGTCAACACGACACGGTTGCCGTCGATCACAGGCATACTTCGTATTTCGAAGGCCTTGATCTCCCGCCCCTTGGCATCCCGCTGGGTCACACGCATGCCGGGCTTACCGCAAAGATCGCCATCCATGGATCGCTCGAGTCCTTCCACGCCCTGATTGTCCACTGTGGAAAATCCGAGCACCTGAGCCAGCATGGTCCCCTGGGGATAGAACCGTTTGTATTCCTCCAAAATGCCGAGCCCCGGGCACTCAAGCTTTCGAATCTTCTCGGCATCTTCAAAGGTCACGCGCCGCTTAAGCCACACGAAGGATTTATCACGGCTCAGTCGCTCCAGAACCCATTTTCGGTCAAGCCCCAGGATCTTCGCGATCTCGCGGCTGAGATCCGCGCGTTCTTCGTCCTTTAAGGCTCGAGGCACCGCGTAAATCGAGGGGATTTTGAGATTCGTGACGAACTCTTTTCCATTGCGGTCCGTGATAGGACCTCGCAGGG
>CAYMER010000182.1:0-5079 GCA_964389345.1 uncultured bacterium
CGGTCCCGCTCCAAACCTTCGAACATATGGATGAGCGGAATATAAGTTTCGGTGATAGCCTCGTAGAGCCAGGCCTCTTCCAGGAAGTATTCGTGTTCAGGATGGCGAATGAACGGAAGATGCGCGTGAAGCACTATGGAAAGAAAACCTTTTTCCATAGTTATAGGTGCTTTCCTGTCTTGATGACAGGCGCGGGCCTTTCTGTGTTGCGGCTCACAATCGGAGTAATCACCCTTTCTTCGATGCCGTCGGAGGATTCAGCATGGCAATCAAAGATAAATTTTCCATCCGGGAGCCCGTAGCGGAGCGTGAAGGTACCGTCCGGGCGGAGCTGAACGGGTCTTCCTTGCATGGTAACCTTGGCATCGGGTTCCGTGCCGCCATAGATGATAATTTCACACTCAAGCCAGAAATTGAAGCCGCGCTGTTTGATCCTGATAGGGCTGGACATGCTGGAAACGGCGCCAGCCCCCGAGCCTGATGTGATCGCATTCTTGAAGCGCTCTTCCATGAGTTTGCGGAGTTCGGCAGAACTTTTTCCGACCTGGAATCCCCCCGAAAGAGCATACATCTTGTCAAAATCAATCGACATCCATTGATCATCAATGATCTCGGACATCCCGGACCTCGGCGTGGTCACGTGATTGGAGCGGGCAAGGCAGAGAAAGCGGCCGTCACGATGCAGGAGCCCGATCTCGACGAAATAGCTGTGGTTCGGCTGGGTGTTAATGTACCAGCACTTGCTCATGTTCTGAAGCACAATGTCAGAAAAAGAGGGGCTCTTTCCTTCTTCTGTGGTGTCAAAGACACGGAGAACGGAGACGACGCTCTCCCAGCTTCCGCCGAGTTTCGCAAGATGGTGCCGCTGGTGGTCCTCCTGAATCTCCCAGTAGGCATAGATCCAGTAAGGATCGCGGACGATAAGATAGATCTGATTGTCGCCGTAGTTGTCCGGAAGTTCGCGCGGCATTTCTTGATAAGCTCGCGCCTCAACCTTAGGAGGCATAACCCCCGCTTCAGGAACAGGTTCGACGGTCTGTTTTTGGAAAAGAACCGGACGAGATCGTTTTGTGACGGGGACCCGCTTGAGGTTTGATGCGACCGGTTTGGCCGCAGTTTTTTTAACGGAGGTGCTGCCTTGCGCCTTTTTAAGAGGCTCTTTTGAAACTGCCTGGATTTTCTTACGGGGCGACAGGGCCATCTGTCCGGTCCTTTGTTTGGATCATTTTCACAACGGAAAATGACGTTCCTACTTCCACGCGCTAGCTCATGTATAAAGAAACTATAAAAAAACAGACAACTTTAGCGCTGAAACCCTGCCAAGCACTCATGAAGACCGGATGCGGAGCGACGTGAAGTATACCAAAAGGCGGAAGCCATGGCAACTAGTGAAATAAGATTTTCGCATTATTTCACGTGACGCTTAACTATCTTCCGGTATCCAATTTTCCTCTAAGATCAATATTGCCGCGGTGTTAGAACTTCTCGCAAAAGATCAGGAAGAGAGCCACCAGCAGGAGCATGCCCCCGGAAAGACGCGAGACAAGCATGTGGTTGCCCTCGGTCCAGCCCCTTAATTTCTTCAAAAAAATAAAAGCCAGGGGTATGAACCAAAGCATGGCACCCACCAGGAATCCGGCGAGAAAGAGCTCCTTGAACCAAGGCTGATGGGCCTCCGTGAAATTGGCCCGGATAAAACCGCTGATCCCGATCCACATCAAAAAGACCACGGGGTTCGTCACAACCACCAAAAAACCCACCAGAAAATTTTTGGACGGATTTCTTTTCTGAACCGCTTCGGCCTGCGGCCGTGGCTTACTGTGGATAAAAAAGGCACGCGCCGCAAGGATCAGGATCACCGAGATTCCGACCCAACGGATGATCCCCCACCATTCCGGATGCTCCAATAAAGGCTGAGTGCCCGTAAGCCCGATCGAAAGAAAAATCATGTCTCCCAGGATCGCACCGCAACCCACCAGAAGGGCCGCCATACGCCCACGCTGGATCCCGCGCTGGATCGCGATCAGATCGATCTGCCAGCCAAAACAGGCTGCTAAAAAACCGGCCAGGAGCCCCAGAAGCATCAGGCGCCGCCCTTCGGAGACGGGCGAGCCTCGCCCTGCAATCCGGGCGGGTTCCCCTCTTCGTCCGAAGCACCTTCATCGGAGATTTTATGGAATGACACGCAATAGAACGGAGAAAGCACAATAAAGGTCAAAAAGATCGAGGCGATCGCACTCTCAATATTGAGATAGAAAAATACCGCCGTAGAAATAACGACTTGCACGAAAAACAAGATCCGCCAGGAACGGAATTTGATGGCCGAAACCTTCGGATAAGGGATATCACTCACCATAAGGAAACCTAGGGCCGTCATCAGGAACACCACGCTAATCAGGGAAAGCGACCGCTCAATCCAAAGATTTTTGTGAAAAGCCAGTATCGTCATCATGAGCGTCAGGGCTGCGGCCGGCGTTGGAAGGCCCTCGAAGCACCCACCATGAATCGGGTTCACGTTGAACCGGGCCAGACGAAAAATCCCAGAACAAAGATAGAACACCACGACCAAAAGAAGCGCCACGGATGAATTCAGGAAAAAAGCTTGGGTGACAAACATGCAGGGAGCCACCACGAAAGAAACCGCGTCGGCCAGCGAATCCAGCTCGCGCCCGAACTCTGTTTCATTCCCGAAGATCCGGGCCACATGACCGTCCAAGGAATCGAGAATGAGCGCGAGAAAAATAAGCCAGACGGCATATTCATATTTTTCCTGAACGCTCATCAGGATCGAAAAAAAACCCGCCACGAGATTAAGCATTGTAATCATGTTGGGAAAAGCGGCCGTCGTAAAATAAAAACGTTTCTTCATGTTCTCATCCCTCTTCGTTCCATGCCCCGAGGATCGTCGCCCCACCGGAGACATGTTGTCCGACCCGGATATTCGCCCGGAAAATCCTTTTGGGAATCGAGACCTCGACCCCGGACCCGTAGCAGATCATGCCAAGTTTTTCCCCGCGCCCCATCACCTGTCCGATCGTTACATCGGAGTAGATGCGTCGCGCGATCGCGCCGGTTAGCTGACGCACCAGGATCCGCCTTGCACGGTTCTCGATGCCGATCCAGTTGGATTCATTATGATCAAAAGCGTCCTTGCGAAGTGCATTCAGAAATTTTCCATTCACATAATGCTGATATTTGATAATACCGGCCAAAGGCGCGCGCGTGGTATGCACATCAAAGATCGAAAGGAAGATGCGAATGCGCACTGCTTGCTCATGAAGAAATCGATCCTCAAAGATCTCATCAATTTTGACCACGGTTCCGTCCGCAGGTGCGAGGAGCCCCTGCTCTCGCGGCGGCTCGCGACGCGGATCCCGGAAAAAAAGCAAGTGAGCGACAAAAAGAACGGCGAACGCTGGGATCACGTGCGGAACACGCAAAACACCTCCGAGAAGTGCAAGAACACCCAGAAACACGACGCCGGGCCACACTCGCTTGTCGAGAGGGATCTTGTTTGTTATCTTCATCATGACGTCACCGTAGTTTCCTTGAGTTTCATAAGTTTGGAGCTTGCGTCCCTTGATTCCTCCGCACCTTCAAAGGGCGGCTTAGCCGGATCTTGTCCTTCTGGGATCCCTTGAGTTTCGGTCACATACTGGCGAAAGGCCCGGTGCGTCGCGATCCAACGGAAAAATTCCAGCCATTTGCTCACGGAAAACGGCCCACCTTTGGCAATGCGCCAAAAAGTTCCGGTGAAAAATCTTCTGCGCTCCTGATCGAAAGTCAAAAGGTAATAGCCCAAAAGCTTGATTAGAAGATAAGCAAATTTAAAATCCAGCGACGCGCGTTTATGCTCCGGATTCAGGTTCCGAAAACGGTTGAGAGCCGTCACTAGACGATCTGCATAAGTGTCATAGCGGTAAAGGCATCGACTCAGCCAGTTGTAACCTTGATGAAGTTCTTCGGACGTCATGAGCTTCGGAATAAAGTTGCAATCGGAAGAGCCGTGTCCTTTCGTCTCAGTCCAATCCAGATCGAGGAGCCGGCCCTCCGCTTCTAGCCGCTTCAGTAAAGGTGTGTTGGGAAGCGCCATGAGCGTTCCACAGGTCGTGAACGGAATCCCGAGCTCCTGAAGGAAATCGAAATGCTCCTTGAAAATATTTTTATCGTCCGCATCAAAACCCACGATCATCCCGGCCACAACGGTCAGGTGATAAGAATGGATGCGCTTGATATCCTCCAAGACATTCTCTCGCGTATTCTGCACCTTACCGGATTCCATAAGACTTGCGCGCCTCGGCGTCTCAATGCCGATGAAAAGCGCATAAAAATTCGCGGCCTGAAACAATTCCAGGAGATCCGGATGGTGCGCCACATTGATCGTCAGTTCGCAGGAGAATTCTATGGGGTAACCGTTCTTTTTCGAATAATCTGCCAGAGCCATGAGGAGCTCCCGGGCGAACGGAATATTGCCGATAAAGTTCGCGTCGCCGAAGACAATATAATGCGCGCCCTGCTTCACGCAATGATCCACTTCGGCAAGCACCTGCGGGATCGTCTTGGTACGGGGCACTCGCCCGTCCATCACGATAATGTCACAGAACTCGCAGTTGAAGGGGCACCCCCGGCTTGTCTGAAGAGAGAACATGTTGTACCGGTCGCCCCGGATGAGATCATAGCGCGGAATCGGACTTTTTTTGACATCCGCCTTGGCGACAGCCTTATAAAGTTCCCGGGTTTTCCCCTGTTCAAAATCGCGGAGAAATTCAGGCCAAATCTCTTCCGCCTCCCCAACGATCCGATAATCGCATTTTCCTTCGAACGCTTCCGGAAAAAGGCTGTTGTAAGGGCCACCCACGGCGATCTTCTTACCACGCTTCTTGAATTCCGTAATGATCTCAAGTGCCCGGTGATACTGAACATTGAAAGCACTGATCGCGATCAGGTCCGCAGAATTTTCAAAATTGATATCCTCGACGTTCTCATCGACGATCTCAACTTCCCAAGGTTCAGGCGTGAGAGCGGCCACGGTGGCTAGGCCGAGGGGCGTGGTAGAAAAACGGGTCCCGGTGAGAGGCT
>CAYMER010000183.1:0-2984 GCA_964389345.1 uncultured bacterium
TCCGGGATATGAAGCAAAGCAAAGAGATCTTGAAGGCCTGCATCGAGGTGAATAATCTCGAGAATCTCGGCGATAAGATGCGCGACGATATGCTCGGCGATCTTTTTGAAAAATTTTCTAAGGATCCTGTTGCGGTGATCAAGTGGAAAGACATCTATCAGGACGCGGAAACGGTCCTGGATGTATGCGAGGACGTCGTCCACGTGGTCGAATCCATTCTTGTCAAGCATGCCTGATCCGGGAGGACTACGATGACCACCTGGATTCTTTTCCTTATCGTGCTCGCGCTCGCGTTTGATTTCCTGAACGGTTTTCACGATTCTGCGAATTCCATAGCAACCGTAGTCTCCACCCGCGTCCTTTCTCCGCAACACGCCGTGCTTTGGGCTGCCTTTTTTAACTTTATCGCGTTCCTCTTTTTCGGACTTCATGTCGCCAACACGATCGGGAAGGGGATCATTGATATTAACATCGTCGACAGCCAGATCATTTTTGGGGCTCTGATGGGAGCCTGCGCCTGGAACATCATCACCTGGTACTTCGGTCTGCCGACCAGTTCTTCTCATGCTCTGATCGGTGGGTTGGTTGGGTCGGCGCTTGTGAAAGCCGGCACGGGATCGCTGGTGTGGGCCGGAATCATCAAAACAGTGGCTTTTATCTTGATCTCACCCCTTGTCGGGTTTTTTTTGGGCACTCTTTATGGCATCATCGTTCATTGGATCGCCCGGAAGAGTTCACCGGCCGGAGTCGACCACTGGTTCAGGAAAGGGCAGCTCGTTTCCGCAGCGCTTTACAGTTTGGGACACGGCGGCAATGACGCTCAAAAAACCATGGGTATTATCGCGAGTCTTCTTTTCAGCGCTGGGCTTCTCGGAAAAGAATTCCATATTCCTTTTTGGGTCGTGATCTCGTGTCAGGCGGCCATTGCTCTCGGGACAATGTGCGGCGGCTGGAGGATCGTGAAAACGATGGGGCAGAAAGTAGCGAAGCTGCGTCCGGTGGATGGTTTTTGCGCAGAGTCAGGGGCTGCCACAAGCTTGTTTATAGCCTCAGCGTTCGGCATCCCGGTTAGCACGACGCACACAATTACGGGTGCGATCATGGGCGTAGGTTCCCTGAAGCGTATGAGCGCGGTGCGCTGGGGCGTTGCGGGGAATATCGTTTGGGCGTGGATCATTACGATCCCGTGTTCTGCGGCGATCTCCGCTGTTTCTTATGTCGTAGCCAGATGGATCGCCTCTTAAAGATCATGCGGTTGTTTTTCGTTCGTTCACACTGAGAAGAGACATGCATGCCAGCATATTCTGAAAAATTTCAAAAGAATGTTTCAACGGCTTGTTTTTTTTTGGCCGCTCTTTTCCTGTTTCAGGGGATCCTCATTCCTTGGGCGGCTGCTTCGCCGGCCAAAGACGAGGATTTCGGAATCTGGAACAGTTATGATGTTGAAAAAAAGCTGAATGCCCAGTGGAAGATGAAGATTGGCGAAGAGCTCCGTTTTCGGAACCATAACGGGCTTTATTATGCCGAGACCCGTCTGGGAGTGGATTACAAACCATGGAAGTATCTTGCCGGGGGAGTTGAGTACCAGGAGATCCGTGCCTCGCGGACCGTCAAGAAACAAGAGAAGTGGTTTTGGGATCAAGTGCCGCGGATCTATTTGACGCCACAGCTTCCTTTTAAAGGATTTTTGTTGGAGGATCGCAACATGCTGGAGTTCCGGATCCGGCAGGATGCTCGATTTTCGTTGCGGTACCGGAACATGGTCACCCTGACGGCGCCCTGGAAATGGACGCCGCTCCAGTTCCAGCCGTACACCGCCAACGAGATCTTTTTTGATACGCAACGTAACGGGTTTATCGAGGATCGTTTATACGCAGGATTCAAAGTGCATGTGTGGGGACCCGTTTTCGGGTCGATCTATTATTTGCGGCACTCGACCAAGAACGCCATCGCGAAGTGGACGTCGCTCAATATCCTCGGCACCAGCCTTAAGCTCTCTTTTTAGCCCGGCGCTGTTCTTTGAACGGATGAGAAATTCTCTCTATTTCCACGAATGATTTATGTTAAAGTATCACTTCGTTTTCCATATTTCTCCCTAAGAGAGCTCATTTTTACATGTCAAAATCCGAAATTATTGAAACAGACATTCTGATCGTGGGCGGCGGTGTCGCGGGTCTTGCGACGGCCATTCATCTTGCGGATCTCGCGGTCGGCTCTGACAAGAAACCCGGTATCCTGGTCCTTGAAAAAGGAAGTTCCGTCGGGAGTCACACTCTTTCCGGCGCCGTGATCGATCCTTCCACGCTGAAAGAACTCCTTCCAGGCGTCGAACCCAAAGACTTTCCTTTCGAATCTCCTGTCAAAAAAGAAGGCGTTTATTTTCTGACGCCGAAACTCGCCCTAAAAGCCCCTTTTACGCCGCCTTTTATGGGCAATCACGGCAATTTCGTGGCATCCCTCGGGAGGGTGACGCGATGGCTTGCCGATATCGCGGAGAAAAAAGGCGTCCAGGTCTATCCCGGATTCAGCGTTTCAGAGATGCTTTATGAAAAAGGTTGCGTCATCGGGGCGAAGACGATCGATACGGGAGTGGATAAGCACGGGAAACCGATGGAAAATTTTCAGGCCGGTAACGAAATCCGCGCGAGGATCACGATCCTGGCTGAAGGTCCGCGCGGCAGTTTGACCAAGCAATTTGTCCAGAAATTGGGTCTGGACGCGGCGATCAACCCGCAGGTCTATTCCACCGGAGTGAAGGAACTTTGGGACCTTCCGGAAGGAACGTTTGAAGCCGGGCGCATTATGCATACGCTGGGATTTCCTTTTTCTTTCAACCATTTTGGCGGTGGTTTTGTCTACGGGCTGAATGGACGCCAGGTCGTGGTCGGGATCGCGGCGGGGCTCGATTACAAGGATCCGACATTTGATTCTCACGCAGCGCTGCAGGTTTATAAAAAGCATCCTTTTATCGCGAAGATCCTCGA
>CAYMER010000184.1:0-2917 GCA_964389345.1 uncultured bacterium
GGCGGAGGCGCAGTTCGGGTTCCTGCTTAGGGCGCTTAAGTTCGGCGCGCCGCCGCACGGAGGGCTCGCGATCGGTGTAGACCGTTTGATCACGCTTCTCATGAATCGTGAATCCATCCGCGAGGTGATCGCGTTCCCGAAGACGCAGAAGGGCACCTGTCTTATGACCGATGCTCCGTCGCCTGCGACCGAACGCCAGCTTAAAGAACTCAATCTCGACGCCAAACGCATGTGGCTCGAGCGTCCTAAATAGTAGAAATGCCGGGTCATTGCGACCTCGCGCTTTCTTGCGAAAGCAAGAGCGAGGGAAGCAATCCCGTTTCTTTTAAAAAGATTGCCGCAGTCGCCCTGCCTGCGGCAAGACTCCTTCGCGATGACAGTGGCGGATGAAAGGACACAATCTTGCAAAAACTGATCAAGCTGCATTCGAACGAAGAAGCGAAGGCTCTCTACGGCAATCTGGACAAGAATATCCGGCAGGCGGAGAAGGACCATCGTGTCAAGATCGTGGCGCGTAATGACCGGATGAAGATCATGGGTGATAAAAAGAACGTGGAAGATGCCTCCCGTTTTTTTGTTCGTATGCTTGAGATGATCCGCAAGGGCGGCCGCTTACCGGAAAAAGCGATTGCAGAGGCCGGCTCCAAGATCGAGGCCCACGTGACGCCTCCGCAGGGCGGGGGGATCCATTTCTTTCATCGCGGGAAGGTGATCCAGGCGCGAAGCGAGAACCAGCTGGCGTATCTGAAGGCCATGCAGACGCACGATATCGTAATCTCCATCGGTCCGGCGGGTACCGGAAAAACCTATCTCGCCATGGCCGCGGCGATCGAGGCGCTCAAGAAAAAACATGTGGCCCGTATCATCCTGACCCGTCCCGCGGTCGAAGCCGGAGAAAATCTCGGGTTTTTGCCCGGAGATCTCGCGGCGAAGGTCAACCCCTACCTCCGGCCGCTTTATGACGCGCTCTATGACATGCTTGAATTTGATGAGGTAGCCCGCTACACCGAGCGCGGGGCGATCGAGATCGCGCCGATCGCATACATGCGCGGACGGACTTTAAACGATTCCTACGTTATTCTGGATGAAGCGCAGAATTGCACGCACAATCAGATGAAGATGTTCCTGACGCGCCTGGGACAAACCTCCAAGGTCGTGATCACCGGGGATATCACTCAGATCGATCTGCCGTCCGCGAAGATATCCGGGCTTGTTGAGATCCGCAATATCCTTGCCGATATCCCGGACATCCAATTCATCTATTTGAACGAGACCGATGTGGTGCGCCACCCGCTCGTGCAAGAGATCATCAAGGCATATGAAAAGCACGAACGCAAAAAAGCCCGGGAAGAAGCCTAGATAAACCCTAAACGCAAAACACTAAACTCTAAATAAACTCAAATGTTCAAAACTTCAAACCCAACTCCAGAGATTCGAATTTAAGATTTTGTGTTTTGGATTTGTTTAGGGTTTAGAGTTTCAGATTTAGGATTTTTGAGGTTCCCGAATGGCTTATGAGATCTATCTGAAACAGGATTGCCCGCGGATCAAAGTTTCGGAAGTCACGCTTACGAAAATCGCCACGAAGATCCTGAAGGACCTGGGTTTTAAGAGGGCGGTGTTGAGCGTGGTCCTCGTGGATGGTCCTGAGATGCGCAAACTCAACCGCCGCTATCTCCGCCATGCATGGTCAACCGACGTGCTCGCGTTCAGCCAGAAAAAATCCCCCGGACATTTAAAAGAAATGCTTCCCGCGCAAGTCCTCGCCCGAAAGGACATAGATTTCCTTGGGGATATCGCCCTCTGCCTTCCCACGATCCGTACGCAGGCCAAGGAATACGAGCATACCTTTGAGGAGGAACTCCACTATTGTCTTTGCCACGGGATCCTGCATCTCATAGGCTATGAGGACAAGGGCCGCATCGCGTTCAAAAAGATGCATCGCAAACAAAGCCAGATCCTCACGCGCGTAAAAAAGAAAGGCCGTTAGCCTTTCATGAGCATCCACAAGACCGAAGCCCTTGTCCTGAAAACCCAGCCTTTCCGCTCCAGTTCCCTCATCGTGACATTTTTCACGCCCAGGCTCGGGAAAGTACGCGGAATCGTGAAAGGCGTTCACCGGGAAGGGGAGATCCGCCAGGCGGGGTATGAACTCTTCACCCACGCGGAATACATCTTTTATGAAAAAAAGCGTTCGGATCTTCATCTGATCTCGGATGCCGCGATCCTTGAAAGCCATCATGCGCTCCGCGACCGGTTGGAGGGTATCGCCTACGCCAGTTTTTTTTGTGAGTTGGTGGATGAACTTACCGAAATTCAAGATTCCCATCCGAAAATCTTCGACCTATTGAAGGAGAGTTTCCGATTCCTGTCCGTGCTTCCGCCCCCGCGTCTTGAGACGGTTTTTGTGACGCAGCTTCTCCGGGAAATGGGATGGCTTCCTTTCCTTGAAAGCTGCCTTGTGTGCGGCGCAAAACCTCTCGAAAAAGGTTTCTTTTCTATCCGGCACGGAGCGCTTCTCTGTGAGCGTTGCCGTTCAAAGGATACGGCTGCGCTTCCTGCGGGTTCCGGTGCGCTCACGGCTCTGCGCTCTTACAGCAAGGACGCGTTGGCGGATTGCCTTCGCGTGTCCCATAGCTCCGCTATCGAAAGTCAGATCAAGACCCTTATCACTACCTTTCTCAATTACCGCCTCGGAAAAGTTCTTAAAACCCGCAAGTTCCTCGATTCCATCCGTCCTGTCCTGAAGCCCTCTTAACCCTCCTGAAGCTTAATTAGAAACTGGCTTTGAAGCCAGACTCTGGATCTTTGAATCCGGGTCCTTCTCCCGTCTATTTTTGAGCGTTATCGTAACCCATTTGTTTTGAATGGGTTACGAAGTCAAAGTATTTATCAGGTGGATTTGACTTTTCTGTAT
>CAYMER010000185.1:0-5031 GCA_964389345.1 uncultured bacterium
GGACTATCATGATGCCAAAGCATAAAGGGAAATATTGATGAAAGCGCAGGGTCTTTATCATCCAAGCTATGAACATGATGCGTGCGGCGTCGGTTTTGTCGTTAAGATCGATGGGACCCGGACGCATCAGGTTGTCTGCGACGGAGTCCAGATCCTGAAGAATCTTGTCCATCGCGGCGCGGTCGGAGGGGATCTGAAGACCGGGGACGGCGCCGGGATGATTCTTCAGATCCCGCATAAATTTTTCTCCAAGGCCTTGAAATTCCCGTTACCGGCTGAAGGAAAGTATGGCGTGGGGATGCTTTTCCTTCCGAGGCAGGAAAAAAATTCCGAGCTCGCGCGGAAGATGATTGCCGATCAAACCACCCGGGAAGGCGGAAAAGTAATCGGGTGGCGGGAAGTGCCGGTCCATCCGGACTGCCTCGGCGAAATGGCCCGGGCCGTAATGCCGTCCATCCGGCAGGTTTTTGTGACCTATGACGGACTCGAAGATCTGGCTTTGGAACGTCGCCTCTACATTCTCAGGAAAGTTCTTGAGAACGAGGCGGTGAAGCTGGGCTGGGCCTTCGAAGATTTCTACATTCCGTCCCTTTCTTCACGCACCGTCGTCTATAAGGGCATGTTTGCGGCCCCGCAATTCGATCACTTTTTTATCGATCTGAAGGACGCCGATCTTGTCAGTGCGCTTGCAGTGGTGCATCAGCGTTATTCCACGAACACATTCCCGTCCTGGGCCCTGGCGCATCCTTTCCATTTTGTGGCGCACAACGGCGAGATCAATACCCTGCGCGGCAATATCAACAAGATGGTGGCCCGTGAGGTGCGGATCTCGTCCGATCTTTTCGGGTCCGAGATTAAAAAACTTCTACCGATCATCAATCCCGCCCTAAGCGATTCCGGTATCTTTGATAATGTCTTTGAGCTGCTGACTCTGGGCGGGCGTTCCATGGAGCACGCGATGATGATGATGGTGCCCGAGGCCTTTGGCGTGAAATACCATATCAGTGAGGCGAAGCGGGCATTCTTTGAATATCATGCCGCGATCATGGAACCGTGGGACGGCCCCGCGGCCATTGCTTTTACCGACGGAGCGAAGGTCGGAGCGATCCTCGATCGGAACGGCCTTCGCCCCGCCCGTTATGTCATCACAAAAAGCGGGCTTGTGATCATGGCATCCGAGGTCGGGGTTTTGGATCTGAATCCACCGGACATTCTCGAGAAGGGAATGCTGGCCCCGGGGAAAATGCTTCTGGTGGATACGGCCGCAAAAAGGGTGATCAAGGACAATGAGGTCAAGTCCGGAATCGCCCGCCACAAACCTTACCGCCGGTGGCTTGAGGAGAACCGGATCGAATTAAAAGGATTGCTTCAAGTGCCCGGTCCGGTGGAGGTCGACCAAGAAACGCTCGCGCTCCGCCAGCGCATTTTCGGCTATACGCTAGAAGATGAAAAAATGATCCTTCTTCCAATGGCGGAGAACGCCCAGGAACCCGTGGGATCTATGGGAAACGACGCCGCGCTTGCGGTTCTTTCAAACCGCTCCCAGCTTCTTTATAATTATTTCAGGCAGCTTTTCGCGCAAGTGACCAACCCGCCGATCGATCCGTACCGCGAAAATCTCGTGATGTCACTCATGAGCTTCGTGGGATGCCAGGGCAATCTTTTGGATGAGACCCCCGGGCATTGCCATCAATTAAAGTTGTCGCATCCGATACTCACCAATGATGATATCGATCGGCTCAAGGCTTCCAACCTGGCCAGTTTTCGCGTGTGCACCATGCCGATGCTTTTTGAATCTTCGGGATCGTCGGGCAATTTGGAAAAAGCGGTACAAGCGCTTTGTGAGAGCGTCGAACAAAAACTTGATGAAGGATTTTCACTCGTTATTTTAAGCGACCGGGAAGTGGGGCCGGGGAAAGCGCCGATCCCTGCGCTTCTGGCCGGTTCCGCGGTGCATCAGTATTTGATCCGGAAAGGCAAACGCTATCTGGGCGGGCTGGTGCTGGAAACCGGCGAGGCCCGTGAGGTGCACCATTTTGCATGCCTGGTGGGTTATGGTGTGAATGCGATCAATCCGTACCTTGTTTTCGAAAGTTTAGCCGACCTGAAGCGCCGCGGGCATTTGTCTGCCGGCTTGACGCTTGAGACCGCCATCGAGAACTACATCACCGCCGTCAAAAAAGGTCTTCTGAAGGTGATGTCGAAAATGGGTATTTCCACGATCCGCAGTTATCGCGGTGCGCAGATCTTTGAAGCGGTCGGGCTGAACGATGAACTTGTGGAACGTTATTTTCCGGGGACCTCCTCGCGGATCCGCGGGATCGGGCTGGAGGTTGTAGAACGGGAATCTTTCGATCGATTTACTGCGGCTTTTCAGGAATCACGGTCGAATACTGAAACTCTGGATCCCGGAGGGAGTTATCACTACCGGTTGAATTCGGAAAAGCATCTGTTCTCTCCCGGGGCGATCGTCAATCTTCAAAAATCGGTCCGTGAGGGGGATTACAGCATCTTTAAGCGTTACACATTTGAGGTCAATGATATCAGCAAGAACCTCTGTACGCTCCGCGGTCTCTTCAAGTTTAAAAAAGGACAATCGGTTCCGATTGATGAGGTGGAATCGGCGGACAGTATCATAAAAAGGTTTGTCACTTCGGCCATGTCTTTTGGTTCCATCAGCAAAGAAGCGCATGAGACGATCGCCGTTGCGATGAACCGGCTTGGCGCCTCGAGTAATTCCGGGGAAGGCGGCGAGGACGAGGCCCGTTACAAACCTTTGCCCAATGGGGACTCCAGCAAAAGCTCGATCAAACAAGTCGCGTCGGCGCGTTTTGGCGTGACGATCGATTATCTGGTTCATTCCTGCGAACTCCAGATCAAAATGGCGCAGGGAGCGAAACCGGGAGAAGGCGGGCAGTTGCCGGGTCATAAAGTGGACGAACTGATCGCGCGCGTGCGTCACTCAACGCCGGGCGTGATGCTCATCTCGCCGCCGCCCCATCATGATATTTATTCGATCGAGGATCTGGCCCAGCTCATCTTTGATCTGAAGAATGCCAATCCCGAGGCGCGCATCTCCGTCAAGCTGGTTTCCGAGGTCGGCGTTGGAACGGTCGCCGCGGGAGTTGCCAAAGGGAAAGCCGATATGGTCCTGATCAGCGGTCATGACGGAGGGACGGGCGCATCGCCGATTTCTTCGATCAAGTACGCGGGTTCGCCGTGGGAGATCGGTCTGGCCGAGGCCCAGCAGGTACTTGTCATGAACAAACTACGCGACCGGATCCGTGTTCAGGTGGACGGCCAGCTCAAGACCGGGCGTGATGTGGTGATCGGCGCGATGCTTGGCGCCGAGGAATTCGGTTTTGGAACGACGGCTGTTGTTACGCTGGGATGCATCATGATGAGAAAGTGCCATTTGAATACGTGTCCTGTGGGGGTTGCGACTCAGAACCCGGAATTGCGCAAGCGCTTTGCCGGGAAACCGGAGCATCTGATGAATTTTATGAAGTTTATGGCTCAGGAAGTCCGCGAAATTATGGCGGAGCTTGGGTTCAGGAAATTTGAGGACATGGTGGGGCGTGTGGACCGGCTCGAAGTTCTTGAGGCGATCGATCATTACAAAACCCGGGGCCTTGATTTTTCAAAAGTGCTTGTGGTGCCCGAGGTACCCGAAGGCGGAGCGATCCGCTGTGTGTCGGCCCAAACGCACGATTTTTCGCTTTCGTTGGATCCGGATCTTATCAAAAAGGCCAAGAGTGCCCTCGAATTCAAACAACCGATCGTTCTTGAGCAGAAGATCCGCAATTGCAATCGTACGGTCGGGACGACTTTAAGTTATGAGATCGCAAAACGCTACGGTCTGAAGGGATTGCCCGAAGACACGATCAAGGTCAAGTTCGAAGGGTCGGCGGGGCAAAGCTTCGGCGCCTTTCTGGCTCACGGGGTGACGTTTGAGTTGGAGGGCGATGCCAATGATTATTTCGGGAAGGGACTTTCGGGGGGACGGCTGATCGTCTACCCTCCAAGATCCGCGACATTCCGGCCTCAAGACAATATTATCACTGGGAACGTGAACCTTTGTGGCGTGACCGGCGGAGAAGCCTATATCCATGGCCGGGCAGGTGTGAGGTTCTGCGTCCGCAACAGCGGCGCGCTCGCGGTCGTCGAAGGTGTGGGG
Organism: uncultured bacterium; assembly: GCA_964389345.1. GTDB lineage: Bacteria > Omnitrophota > Omnitrophia > Omnitrophales > Aquincolibacteriaceae > Aquincolibacterium. The sequence continues at coordinate 4,178 of CAYMER010000185.1, forward strand.
GATCACGGTTGTGAGTATATGACCGGCGGCCGCGTGATCATTCTGGGACAGACCGGCGTGAACTTTGCGGCGGGAATGAGTGGCGGGATCGCCTATGTGCTTGATGAGAACCAGCTTTTTGATACGCGTTGCAATCTTGAAATGGTCGATCTCGAGCCCGTTGCGGAAAAAGAGGACCTGGAATTCCTTAAAGCCACGATCGAGCGGCACGCGAAATTCACGGGAAGCGCCTACGCCAAGGCGATCCTTGCCAGCTGGGATGAAATGCTTCCGCGTTTTGTGAAGGTTATGCCCATGGACTATAAAAAGGCGCTGGCCAAGATGAAAGAGCACCAGGTGAAGAACTCCGATTCGGCCGAAATGACAGAAGAGGTCTTTTTGTAATGGGAAAATCCGACGGTTTTTTAGAATAAGAGCGCAATCTTTCGCCGAAGAGGTCTGTCCCGGAGCGCCTGAAGGACTATCAGGAGATCGCCGCGCCGCTTCTGTCTGACGAGATCCGCAAACAAGGCGCGCGCTGTATGGATTGCGGGATTCCTTTTTGTCATGCCGTCGGGTGTCCTGTTTCCAATCTTATCCCGGAGTGGAACGATGCCGTTTACAGGGGACAGTGGCACGATGCTTACGAACGTTTGTCGCTTACAAATAATCTCCCTGAAATAACGGGGCGCGTTTGCCCGGCCCCGTGCGAAACTGCGTGCACGCTGGCGATCAATTGCGCACCGGTCACGATCGAGCAGATCGAGCTTTCCATTATCGAAAAAGCATTTGCAGAAGGTTGGGTGAAACCACGTCCGCCGTCAAAAGAGACCGGCAAAAAGATCGCGATCGTCGGCTCCGGTCCCGCGGGTCTT
>CAYMER010000186.1:0-6798 GCA_964389345.1 uncultured bacterium
AGAAAGTGATGATGGACCGGAAAAAGATCCCCTGCAACGTGGATTTTTTCTCGGCCCCGGTGCTTTATGTGCTCGGCTTCCCGCCGGATTTTTTCACGACTGTTTTTGCGGCAAGCCGCGTCGCGGGCTGGAGCGGACACATCATCGAGCAGCAGCTGGACAACCGCCTTATCCGTCCGCTTGCGGAATACATCGGCCCGCAGGAACAGTATTACATCCCGCACGAAGACCGGAAGTGACGCAGCGTTCCATGGCTTTTAATGCACCGTTGCGCCATCCCCGAATGTTTTAGTCGGGGATCCAAAGCTGGATTCCCGCTAAAGGCATGCGGGAATGACAAACAGTAGAGCGACTCTGCTTTAAGGCGTCATCAAAAAATGGGCAGCCCATGACCGCGAATCTTGATTATGCATACGATCAATATCTGAAGACGCATGAAGCCCGTGCCGTTCCCGCCATCGGCCAGTTCAAGGAAAAGCTGAAAAACCCTGCGTTCGCATATGGCCGTTTCACAGTTCCGGCTTTCTACAAAGCTTATTTTGTCACTCCCAAACAGCAGCATCTCTTGAAGCGCGCCGCCTCGACCTTCTCTCAGATCCTCAATAAAACCGCGCGTCTTTATTTTGAAGAAGCGCAGATGAAATCCCATTTTCGCCTTTCTCCCGAAGCCGAAGAGCTCGTGAAGATCGATCCGGGCTATTCGCAGCACGTCGTCTTTAGCCGCTTCGACGCGCTCCTGGAAGGGGAGAGCCTGAAGCTTTTGGAATTTAATTGCGACGCTCCGGCCGGCGCCGCGTACACGGACCAGCTGGAATCCGCATTTCTTTCCGAAGAGCTGATCTGGCCCTTCGCTGAGGAGCATCATTTGGCCGCGAGCGAGCGCGTCCAAAGCATTCTTTCAACACTGCTTTCGGTCTATGAAGAGTTTGGCGGTTATGAAACTCCCCAGATCGCGATCTTGGATTGGCGGAACGCGAGGACTGCTTCGGAATTCGAGCACATGAAAAACCATTTTGAGTCCAAGGGCTACAAAACCACGATCGCCGATCCGCGCGAGCTTCAGTACAAGGGAGGCAAACTTTATCACAAGGGTTTCCGCGTGCATTTGGTCTATCGGTGTGCGTCCTTTGATGAACTTGTAGAACGGCTTGATGAAGTTCAGGACCTCTTGCGTGCTTATAAGGACAAGGCTGTTTGCATGGTCAATCCCTTGCGTTCGAGGCTCGCCTCGAGCAAATCAATCTTCTCGCTTTTAACCACTCCGGAGTTCGACCGCTTCTTTACGGAGAACGAAAATGCGATGAAGGTCCAGCACCTTCCGTGGACGCGCTGTCTTTCGGATGCCGAAGATTTCTACGGCCACCGAAAGGTTTTTTTGATCGATTTCCTGAAAGATGAGAAAGATACCGTTGTCCTGAAACCTTCGGGCTCAAGCCGCGGTGTGCGCCGGGTTCACATCGGACGCGAGACGGCGGACGGCGACTGGAACGCGGTGGTGGATAAAGCGCTTAAGGAAGAGGACTGGGTGATTCAGGAGCAAGTTCCGGTTCCGGTGATGACTGTTCCCGACATTGTGAACCAAAAGTTGGACCTCATTTACAAAAAATACAATTTCAACATGCTGGTTTTCGGAGGAAAATACACCGGAGGTTTTGTTCGCTTAAGCGATGAGAGCGTGATCAACGTGGCGACGGGCGGCGGCCTCATGCCCGCTATTTGGTCCGACGTCGCTCCTGAGGGCAACGCGTAAAAAGGCATAGCTTTTTTACAAAATTCCAAGCACCAAGATACAAGAACCAAGTAAATTCCAATTACCAAAAAGAAAAACAGTCCGTTATTTCTTCCGTTGATTGGACATTGGTTTTTGGATCTTGTTTGGTTATTGTTTCTTGGAAATTGGAATTTGATTTTTATGGGGCCGGGGAGTATTCTTATCCGGTAAGGAGAATGAATCTGTGGCTAAGAAAAAAAACAAAGTTTTTACCCTTCAGGAAGCCGAAGCCCTTCTGCCCGAGCTTGAGAAATGTTTGAAGCTTCTCCGGACTAAAAAAGAGGCCTACAGCCGTACCCACGATCTTCTTTTTATGCACGAACTGGTTTGCACGGCCGAGCGAACGCACGGACTTCTAGACGAGAAAGATGATCTGGAGGATGGCATCCATGCGCTTGAAGAAGCGATCGAGGAGTTAGCGAAGGATGTCGAAATGATCTTCGCGATGGGCTGTCTTCTCCGCAACATTGAAGGAGGCCACGTCGAATTCTTCGGAATGCATGAAGGCCGGGAAGTTTATTTTTCCTGGCAGCTCGGGGAGCCCAGCGTTTCTCATTATCGCCTGCCTGGCAGAAAGACCCACGAGCGCGTCCTTCTCCCCCAAAAGGCCGCAACAAAAAAAGCGAAATAAAAATTCAAAGAGGCTTCCGCCCCGAAGACTCTTCCGTGTTACTGTTTTCCCATTTCAAGCGAAGCGGCTACGGAGGGGTCGAGTGTGGTTTGATCGTTTGATGCGGAGGACGGGCCTTCCGGAGACTGATCGCTCAAGGCTATGTCTGCATCTGCGTTTTCGGATGAAACCGTAGTTACAGTGGCCGGAAATGCGGGCGAGACCACAGGCTCCGTGGCTGCAGGTTCTTGGGCCGCAGGCTTTTCTTTCTTTTTTTGCGCGGGCGGCCGTGTTGTCTTTGGAACGGGTATCTCGCGGGGCTTGGCTAAATAAACAGGGAATTCTTTTCTGGGGGGAGTCTGCGCGACTGACGTGATTTTAAAGGGACGGTGGAGGGGGTCCTTTTCGTCCAGAAAAACTTCTTTGGTTCCGTCCGGAACTCTCAAAATAAATTCCAGCGGGTCGATCGTGTCCAGTGCCGTGATCTTGGTGAAAAAAATCGCGCTGCCTTTTTTTGCCTCGGAAGATGTGATCGTGATCTTCTTGGGGAAAATGATCGAATCGTAAGTGCCGACAGAACCCCGGAACTCCCGGAAGTCATAGCGCTGGATTTCTGTTACCGGCCGCCCCTTTGAATCATAAAAAAGTTCACCGCGCACATCGCCTTCAGGAGTCAGATAGAGTTTTCTTACCAGGGCCCCCTCGTTACCTTCCCGGCCATAAACGTTCAGACTTGTGACCAGGGAATTGTTCCGTTCGATCTTGACGCGGCGACTGTCGACGGCCAGCGGCTTGAGCGCCCGGTAAAGATCGCGGGCCTTGAGATGGCTTGAAAGGTCCGGAGAATCCTCCAGATCGAAGATAGATCCGTGATAAACCGTTTTTTGAGAGGGGAGATAAAGGTCAAAGCGGCGGTCCAGCGCGCGGAAGGCAAACATCAGTTCCTGTCTGGCGTCCACGCAGGTGAGGAACATGCGTTCATCGAGGCGTTGATACAAAAGTTCGCCGCCGCACATAGCGTTGGAGTCCCCGGCCTTTGCAAAAAAGAGAAGAACCTCTGCCCGGAGTGCGATCCAGCGGTAATGGCGGGATTCGATCTTCCTGAGGATACTTTCCAGCTCCGCGTTGGGAGTCGCTTCCGCTCCAGAGACAGAGCTGAAGCCTAAAAGGGAAACGAAAAGGACAACCCAGAAAAAAAAACGCGAAGCGCGGTTCCAATACCGATCAATCGAAGCGTATCTGAGATTGGGGTCGTCCAGGTCGCCCTTAATGAAAGGAAAAAAAAGACCAGGACGGTCCATTTAACTTTGAGGGGGTTCGGCGAGGATCTTTTTCGTGTGGAGAATGCGTTGAATGGCGGTCGCGTGTGTGCCGACAAGCAGGACCAGCAGAACGAATTTCAGGAGCGGTGCGACAAGAGTTCCCGCGATCAGGAGGAGGACCCTTTCCGATCTCCCGAAGATACCGATTCCGCAATTCTTAATGAAATTCTCGGCCCGGGCTTTGGTGTAGCTGACGACCAAGGAGCCAAGGAGCGTGCCAAGCGTGACAAAGAACCAGAAGATCTCGCCGGTACGGACAAAATAAACAGATAGCCCGGCGAATACGAAGAAATCAGAATAACGGTCCACCACCGAATCGAAGAAGGCCCCAAAGGAGCTCGTTTTTCCGGTCGTGCGCGCCAGAAGACCGTCAAGAAGATCGCATGCCCCGGCCGTAAACAACGCGATCCCGCCGATAAAAAGATAGCCCTTGGCGTAGATGACGCCGGTCAGAAAGCTCAGCACTGCGCCTGCGAGCGTTAGTTGAGTCGGAGAAATACCCTGCGCTTTCAGGAAGGAGACGATGCGGTTAGCGATCGGCTCCACTTTGGGGTACAGCGTTTCGCGTAACGACATGGTCAGCGGGGACAGGTGCCCTGGATGAATTTACGGACCAGTTCCTTGGCTTCGTAATCCACGATTTGTTTCGGCGGATGCTTCATGGTATAAGCCGACATGGAGATGAGCGGTCCGCCGATCTTGCGGTCCCGGGCGATCTTACAGGCCCGGATCGCGTCAATGGAACAGCCGGCGCTATTGGGCGAGTCCTCGACCGAAAGACGCATTTCAGCTGTGACAGGGAAGCCGCCGAATCCGCGGCCCTCAATGCGCAGGTAACAGACCTTGTTGTCATTCTGCCAAGGAACATAATCCGAAGGACCGATATGAATATTGTCCTCGTCGAGCGGCACATCGAGCTGGCTCTGAACGGACGAGGTCTTGGAGATTTTCTTCGATTCCAGGCGCGAGCGATTGAGCATGTTGAGGAAGTCCGTGTTGCCGCCGGTATTGAGCTGGTACGTGCGGTCGATCTTGACGCCGCGGTCCATAAAAAGTTTCGCGAGCGTACGGTGCGTGACGGTCGCACCGATTTGGGCCTTGATATCGTCGCCTACACAGGGGATGCGCTTGGCTTCGAAGCGTTTTGCCCAGGCCGGGTTGGAGACGATAAAAACCGGCATGCAGTTGATGAGACTGATGCCCGTTTTTAAGCACGCCTCGGCATAGAATTCAGTAGCTTTTTGGGAGCCGACCGGAAGGTAATTGAGGAGAATCTCCGCGCCGCTCTCCTTAAGGACCTTTTCCACATTACAGGCCTTCTTGTCAGAGGGAAGGAAGGTGCGGTCTTCTTTATATCCGGCCATGTGTTCGGAAAATCCGTCCAGGGTATTGCCCATTTCGACCTTGATCTTGCTTTTGGGGATCGGACCGATCGCCCAGACGCAGTTAGGTTTCGCGGCACGCGCCACATCCAGACGTTCGCCCACTTTACGCTTGTCGATGTCAAAAGCTGCCACGACTTCAATGTCCTGGGGGAGATACCCGCCCATGTCGTAGTTCATAAGGCCGAGATTCTCGACAGGCTTGTTTTTAACAGGCTTTTGGCTGGCCAGAGCGCGGTAGTGTTCGATGCCCTGTACAAGTGATGCCGCGCAGTTTCCGACGCCGGCGATAGCGATCTTGATCTTCCCCATGGATTCCTCCCGGTTGATTTATATGAAGACGATGGGATTTTAAGTCGATGGCGGAATATGATAGCAGTAAGTCCTCGAAAATAAAGCGAAACCAGGTGTTTCTAAGCATTTTGGACGGTGAGAGTTACGCCGCATACGTCCGATAATCCGTTTCGATAGCACTTTTCCTATCTAGTTTTTGTGTTAATATACAGCCCGTTCACACGTTACAAACCTTTATATCTTCAAAAAAGGGGAAAATGATGGCTTCTTATGAGGATTTCCAGAAATTAGACATCAAGGTGGCTGAGATCGAAAGCGTGACTCCGCATCCGAACGCGGATCGGCTTTATGTCCTGGGTATTAAGGTGGGGGAGGTGCGCAAGCAAATCGTGGCCGGAATCCGGGCCCACTATACGGAAGATCAACTGAAAGGGAAGAAGATCGTCATTATTGACAATCTGGAGCCAGTCGTGATCCGCGGCGTGGAATCCCAGGGGATGCTTCTTGCCGCGTCCGATGACACAATGCTCACCCTCGTCGTTCCCGAGCGCCCCATTCCTGACGGAGCGAAAGTGAAATAAAATTCGTAAGGCGAAAGGCGTACAGCGTCACGCGAGATTCTTTTCGCCGTACTCCGTACGCCTTCCGCGGTGATGTTCTTGTCAAAGAACATGCGCTGTGCTAATATCCCGCCTCTATGAATGACCTACGCGGCTCCCGCAACTCAACAAAGCATCTCGACTTCCAGCCGTTTAAAGCCTGGCGTTACAACACGGAGCGCGTCAAGGTTTCCGAAGTCCTGGCGCCGCCTTACGATGTGATCTCTCCGGAGAAACAGCAGAAACTTTATGAGAATTCGCCGTTTAACAGCATTCGTCTTATCCTGAATAAAAAAGACCCCGCGGATACGGATCAGAATAACGCCTACACGCGAGCTCGCGATACGTTCCAAGAGTGGCAAAAGAAGGGCATTCTCATTCAAGAGAAAGAGCCCTGCTTTTATGTGTACCGTCAGACTTTCAAAGATCCCGCGACCCAAGCCACCAAAAACCGGTTTGCTTTGCTTGGCCGCGTTCGGCTTGAGCCGTTCGAAAAAGGCATTATCGTTCCTCATGAGAAGACGCTCCGTGGCCCCAAAGAGGATCGCATGCGGCTTCTCCGGACCGTGCGGACAAATTTTTCTCCCGTGTTCGGCCTTTATAAGGACAAAGAGCTCGAGGTCCGGAGCATTATTCAGGATCCCATGAATTCTCACTCCGTATTTGAGGCTGAAGATGACGACAAGATTGCGCACACACTTTGGGCGATCGAAGATTCGGACATTCTCGCCAAGCTCCATAAGATTTTTCAGTCCAAAAAAGTTTATATCGCGGACGGACATCATCGCTATGAGACCGCGCTGGAATATGCCAGACAGCA
>CAYMER010000187.1:0-3554 GCA_964389345.1 uncultured bacterium
CCTCTTCCGAGCTCGGCGGCGGGCGCGTGGCGAAATACACGCAGGATGGAAAGCGCTATGACGTCCGGGTCAAGGCTACTGACCAGGATCGCAGGAGTATCGAGAACATCGAGGACCTTTGGATATGGAATAACCGCGGCGAAATGGTCCAACTCAAAGATGTTGTCAAGATCACGGAACGCCCCAGCCTCTTGAGCATCACCCGCCAGGGCCGCGAACGCGCCATCAGCCTTTATGCCAGCACCGCCAGCGGCCAGTCGCTTGCGACCGCCATTCAGGCAGCTCAAAAGATCGCCGAAGGAACACTCCCCGCCCCCTACCGAGTCGTTTTCAGCGGTACGAGTCAGACATTCAAGGAATCGATGAGAAGTCTCATCTTCGCGCTCATCATGGGCATCGTCGTGGCCTACATGATCCTGGCCTCTCAATTCAACCACGTGATTCACCCGATCACGGTCCTTCTGGCGCTCCCGTTCAGTGTTGTGGGTGCTTTCTGGGCGCTCTTGATCGCAAACCAATCCCTCAGCATCTTTAGTTTTATTGCCCTCCTGCTTCTGATGGGAATCGTGAAAAAGAACTCCATTCTGCTCGTGGATTTCACGAATCAAATGAGATCTCGCGGGATGAATACTTACGACGCGCTCCTCACCGCCTGCCCGATCCGGTTGCGGCCGATCATTATGACTTCGGTTTCCACCATCGCGGCAGCCATTCCCCCCGCTCTTGCGCTCGGGCCCGGAGCCGAAACCCGTATCCCGATGGGTGTTGCGATCATCGGCGGCGTACTGGTCTCGACTTTGCTAACTCTATTCGTCGTCCCGGCTTTTTATCTAGTCTGCGACAAAGTAGAACAAAAAGGATCCGCAACCCTGATTTTTGACGCTCTTAAGACCAAGCTATCGAACTATCTTCCCAAGAAGTCCTCCTGACGCACGCTCACTTTCAGCTTCCCTTCAGGGCATTCCCTCTTTAACATACGGTCATGAATTGGGAACTCATCCTTCAACCCATACTGACCGGACTCTCGGTGGGGGCATTCTGCCTTACGTATTGTTTTCCGTTCATGGGCGTTTTTTTTGGCGCGGAGGAACGCAGCATAAAGAAGAACCTTCTTATTCTTCTCGAATTCCTGGCAGGACGCCTGGCAGGGTATCTTTGCTTCGGTCTGCTCGTGGGCTACCTCGGAGAGAAGTTCGACCCCCAATGGTTGCGCCGTGCCACGGACATTTCTTTCATCGTTCTGTCTCTCGCGCTTTTCCTTTATCTCCTCGGCGTGGTCCGTGAAAAAAGCTTTTGCAAAACTCCTCCATGGCTCAAAGACCGAAATCCGGCGCTCATGGGGTTCTTTATGGGGATCAACCTCTGCCCGCCGTTCCTTCTGTCTGTCACCTATATTTTCAAACAGCAGAGCCCGCTTTACGGAATGCTCTACTTCGCTCTTTTTTTCCTTGCGAGTTCTATCTATTTCCTGCCTATCGTATTCGTGGGGCTTGCTTCCAGGGCCAAGGAGTTCCGGGTCATGGCCCGCGCGAGCGGCTTTCTGGTGGCCATCATTTTTTTTGTTTACGGGATCTATTCAATCTTGAATAATGGACTGTCATGAATATAGCCCTTTTGTCAAAAAGGTTCTTTACTCTGCTGTTCCTCGTGCTTGTTATTGGCGCAACGCTGCTTTTTATTTACCGGCGTGAACATTCCGTTCGCGCGAGCGACATGTCAGGCTCGACCACCCTTCATGATGCGCGTTATTATGAGCCGCTGGCCAACAAAACCGTGCAATGCTTCCTTTGCCCGAACCAATGCGTGATCTCCGCCGGCGCGTGGGGCGCCTGTAAAGCCCGCAAGAATATCGACGGAAAACTTTATTCCAAGGTCTATGGCGAAATCGCAACTTCGCATGTGGACCCGATCGAGAAAAAACCCTTCTTCCATGTCCTCCCGGGTAGCACGGCCTTCTCCATCGCCACGACCGGATGTAATATGCGCTGTCTTTTTTGCCAGAACTGGGATATCTCGCAGGCCTTCCCCGAAGAGGTGCCGACTCAAGCGGCGACGCCTGAGCAGGTCGTGGCCCAGGCGCTCGCAAGCGGCGCCCGAGCAATCGCTTTCACCTACAACGAACCTGTGATCGCTTATGAATATATGCTGGATATCGCGAAACTCGCCAAAGCCAAAGGGCTCAAGACTGCGGTCATTTCCAACGGCTACATTGAAGAAGAACCGCTCAAAGAACTTTTAAAATATATTGATGCGTATAAAGTCGATCTCAAGGCATTCAATGAAAAATTCTACCGCAAGCTCACGGGCGGCCGGCTGACGCCTGTTTTGGAAACCCTCAAGATCATCAAGCAAAGCGGCGTATGGCTTGAGATCGTGAACCTGCTCGTCCCGGGCGAAAATGACAGCGAGGAGGAGATTCGCGCCATGGCACGCTGGATCAGGGAAAACCTTGGCGACAGCGTGCCGCTCCATTTCAGCCGGTTTTTTCCCCAGTTTAAACTAAAGAACCTCCCGCCCACACCCACTGAAACGCTCATTCGTGCACGGGAAATTGCCATGGAAGAAGGCCTCAAATTCGTTTATATCGGAAATATTGCTTACCCCGAGGGCGAGACGACCTGGTGCCCGGGTTCGAAGGAAAAAGCGATTGTCCGTCAGGGCTATTTTGTGATCGCAAACAACCTCAAAGAGGGAGCTTGCCCCGATGGAGAAAAGATCCCCGGCGTTTGGAAATAGACTTGAAATTTCAAATTTGAATTTTCAGGTCTCAAATCTTCCGCCCAACAGCGCGTCGGACCCGTCCGACAAAGCGCTGTTGGGACGGACCCGCCAGCGCTTTGTGGCGGGCAAATCTCAAATCGTGTGCTTATGGGTTTTAGCTGCGCTTTCCCTCGCATTTACATTCTCCCTGCCCGGTGAAAAAAAGGATGGGGAGAAAAACGAAAATGTCCGCAAAGCGGCTGTGGCCGGCGGATTTTATCCCGGGAACAAAGCAGCCCTTGAGAAATACGTGGATACGCTCCTGCGCCAGGCGAACCCTCCCGTGATCAAGGAGCCGATCCGAGCGATCATGGTGCCGCATGCCGGTTATGTCTATTCGGGACCTGTCGCGGCGTATGCGTATAAAGAGCTTGAGGGCCGCGACATCCAGACCGTAATCCTTATCAGTAACAGTCACCGCAATTTTCTGGACGGGATCGCGGTCTACAAAAAAGGAAGTTTTGAAACACCGCTCGGCCTTGTTCCCATTGATGAAGAAAAAACCGAAAAACTTCTCGCCTCATCCCCGAAGATCATGGACCGTCCGGACCTCCACGCAGAGGATCACGTACTTGAAGTACAGCTCCCCTTTCTCCAGCGCGTGCTCAAGGATTTCAAGATCGTTCCCCTGCTTTTCGGGAGCGACTCCCCTGAGCTTTCCAAGGTTCTCGCGGATGCCCTGAAGAACATGATCGACGATAAAACACTCATCGTCGCGAGCACCGACATGTCTCACTACCCGTCTTACGAAAACGCCACAACCGCGGACCGTGAAACCCTGCAAGCCATCCATA
>CAYMER010000188.1:0-7407 GCA_964389345.1 uncultured bacterium
GTGTAGAAGAGACAGCGTCTGGCCTGAATAAATTAAACGCAGTAAAAAATAGCCTTCTTTCGCGAGAAGGAAAACGGAGGGGGGGGGATTTGAACCCCCGGTGACGCTTGCGCGCCACATCGGTTTAGCAAACCGACGCACTAAGCCGGGCTATGCGACCCCTCCAAAATTTTGCTTCTAAAAATTTTGGGTCTCGAGCCCTTCGTCAAACGGGGCGAGAGATCTTTATTTAAGGCCTCTCGCCGCCTTACGTCTCGAGGTTGTTTATTAAAAGAAAAACAACGGAGAGGGCGAGATTCGAACTCGCGAGGCCTTTCGACCTACCCGCTTTCCAGGCGAGCGCACTAAACCGGGCTATGCGACCTCTCCATAAGTCCCGTACGGAGTTTTGCGTACGGTGTACGGAGTTTTTTCTCGCCGTACGCCGTACTCCGTACCATAAAAAGCGCTAAAGTGTATGTTTTTCTCCGAGAATGGTCAAGAAGCGACCGTTGGAATTAAGCTAAGTACGGTTGCAGGGCCTTCGGGAAAACGATCTTCCCGTCCGCGTCCTGGAAGTTTTCAAGCAGGCAAAGCACGATCCTTGCGAGCGCCAGCCCGGAGCCGTTTAAGGTGTGGACGAATTCGAGTTTTTTGGTCGCGGCGTTCCGGTAGCGGATGTTCATCCTCCGCGCTTGGAAATCCGTGAAGAGGCTGCAGCTTGAAACCTCGAACCATTTCTGCGCGACCGGGGCCCAAACCTCAAGGTCGTAACATTTCGCGGCCGCAAAACTCATGTCGCCCGACCCGAGCAACACGACGCGATAAGGAAGTTCGAGCGCCTGCAAAACATCTTCAGCTTCCTTCACGAGAGATTCCAGTTCCTGCGCGGATCCCTCCGGCTTCACAAATTTTACCATTTCGACTTTGTCGAACTGATGGACACGCGAAAGCCCGCGCGTATCTTTTCCGTAAGAGCCCGCTTCCTTTCGAAAGCACGGCGTGTAGCCCGTGTATTTCACCGGCAAATTTTTTTCCTCGATCGTTTCGTCGCGCATCAGATTCGTGATCGGAACTTCCGCGGTAGGAATGAGGAAAAACGCACCTTTTCCTTCGCCTTCTCCTGCGGCCAGAGCGTACATGTCCTCTTCCATCTTGGGGATCTGTCCGGTTCCCCGCATTGAAGCACGATTCACAATCGCCGGAGCCCAAACTTCGGTATAGCCGTGTTTTTTAATATGCAGGTCCAGCATGAAATTAATGAGGGCCCGCTCAAGCCTGGCGCCTTCCCCGAAATAGACCGGGAAACCCGCCCCTGTGATCTTGCTCCCCTTTTCCATCGAGAGAATCCCAAGTTTGGAGGCGAGGTCGAGGTGATCTTTGGCTTTAAAGGCGAGTTTCCGCGGCTCTCCCCACGTCCGGATCACTTTGTTGCCCTCCGCGCCCCTGCAAACAGGGACTTCTGGCATAGGCAAATTTGGGATAAGAAGTGCTATTTCGCCTATTTTTTCGTCTAATTCTCCCACTTTGCCATCAAAATCAGCTATTTTTTGGGATGTAGCCTTCATTTCTGAGATTATGGCATCCGCAGGCTTTCCATTCTTTTTGAGGCGGGCTATTTCATCACTGACCGAGTTCCTTTTGGCTTTGAGGGTTTCGGCTTCTTTTAGCAGGGTGCGTCTTTCGGCGTCCAGAGAGAGAAGCTCCTTGAGGTCCAGCGTGATTCCTTTGGCGGAAAGGCCTTTGGCGACCTGGTCAGGATTTTCGCGGATGAATTTGAGGTCGAGCATAAGTCCCCGCTACCCCGCAAAGAACCGGTCTTTGCAGGGTTTCATTTGGGAGCCTTTGTTTTCTTTTTTTCGTCAAGAAGCTCGAGCTGGCTCGCGTCGGCTTCTTCTTCCTTGGCGACCACGCGCGTGGCAGAAGCGATCTTGTCCTTATCCTTAAGACGCATGACGTGAACGCCCACGGCATTGCGGCCGGAAGTACGAATCTGACTGACGGGGCAACGCACGACCATTCCGCTTGTGGTCACGATAATGATCTCGTCGCCCTCGTTTACTGTCAGAACATTCACAACCTTGCCGTTTTTTTCGGAAACCTTGATGTTGATGATGCCTTTGCCGCCGCGAGACTGAATGCGATATTGAGCGAAAAGCGTTTTCTTGCCGAAGCCGTTTTGTGTCACGGTGAGCGCCGTCGCCTTGGGATTCACGATCTCGGCCGCGATCACTTCGTCGCCTTTGGCCAAGTTCACGCCGCGAACGCCGGTCGCGTTGCGGCCCATTTCCCGGACGTTTTCTTCCTTGAAGCGGATGGCTTTGCCGTTGCGCGTCGCGATAAAGATCTCGTCTTTCCCGGAGGTGATCTTGCAAGCCACGAGCTCATCCTTGTCGCGCAGCGTGATGGCGTTGATGCCGTTGGAGCGCGGCCGCGAATATTCGATCAGATTGGTTTTTTTGATCACGCCCATGGCCGTCACCATCAGCACGAACCGCTTGTCGTCAAACTCTTTGACTTGTAAAAAGCCGGAGACTTGTTCGTTCTGCGCGAGGGAAAGGAAGTTAACGATTGCTTTCCCCTTCGCCTGGCGCGATGCCTGCGGAATATCGTAAGCCTTGCGCCAATACACGCGCCCCTGGTTGGTGAAAAAAAGGATAAAGTCGTGGGTCGAGGCCAGGAACATGTGCTCGATGAAATCCTCGTCGTCGCGAACGCCCGCGCCTGAGACGCCGCTTCCTCCGCGATTTTGTCTTCGATACATGGTGACCGGGATGCGCTTGATATAGCCGGCGTGCGAGATCGTGATCAAGACGTCTTCCTGCGCGATCAGGTCTTCGATATCGATATCGCCCTCCGCGGCAACGATCTGGGTCCGGCGTTCGTCCCCGTATTTTTTGAGGATCTCGAGCGTCTCTTCTTTGATGATGTCGAGAATCTTGCGCCGGCTCTTGAGGACCGACCTGTAATATTCGATCTTTTTGATAAGCTCGAGATATTCCTCATCGATTTTGACGCGCTCCAACTGCGTCAGGCGCTGAAGCTGCAGTTCGAGGATCGCCTTGGCCTGGATCTCCGAGAGTTTGAGCTCTTTCATCAAACGCTCTTTGGCAAGCTCCGGGCTCTTGGAGGTACGGATGATCCGGATGACCTTGTCGATATTCGCGATGGCTTTTTTCAAGCCTTCGAGAATATGCGCGCGCTTTTCCGCCTTATCGAGTTCAAAGCGTGTCCTCCGCGTGATGACCTCGACCCTGAAATCAATAAAGCGCTCGATCATCTGCTTCAGGGTGAGGACGCGCGGTTGGCCGTCAACCAGGGCGAGCATGATAATGCCAAAGGTCGACCGCATCTGCGTGTGCTTGTAAAGATTGTTTAAAACAACCTGGGGGATGGAGTCCTTTTTGAGCTCGATCACGATGCGCATGCCGTCCCGGTCCGATTCATCGCGGAGGTCCGAAATGCCTTCGATCTTTTTGTCTTCTACAAGTTTCACGATCGACTCGATCAGGTTCGTTTTATTGACCTGATAGGGGATCTCGGTGATGATGATCGCGTCCTTTTTGCTGCGCCCGGTCTCGATCGATGCCTTGGCGCGCATAATCACCTGCCCGCGGCCGGTCTCATAGGCCTTCTTGATCCCTTCGCGCCCGACGATCCGCCCCGCGGTGGGGAAATCCGGCCCCGTGACGATCTTGGAAAGTTCTTTCACGGTCACATCGGGATTATCGATCGTCGCGAGCATCGCCTTCGCGACCTCGGTTAAGTTGTGCGGCGGGATGTTGGTCGCCATTCCTACCGCGATACCGCTCGAGCCGTTGATCAACAAATTCGGAAGCTTGGAGGGAAGGATCGATGGCTCAACCAGGGATTCGTCAAAATTCGGAACGAAGTCCACGGTGTCTTTATCGATATCGGTCAGGAGTTCATTGCTGGCGCTTGAAAGCCTCGCTTCGGTGTAGCGCATAGCCGCGGCGTTGTCTCCGTCGATCGAGCCGAAGTTCCCCTGCCCCTCCACCAGCGGGTAGCGGAGCGAGAAATCCTGCGCCATGCGGACCATCGATTCATAGACCGCGGTGTCCCCGTGAGGGTGATATTTCCCGAGCACTTCCCCGACGATACGGGCGGATTTTTTGTAAGCCTTGCTGTGGGTGAGCCCGAGCTCGTTCATGGCGAACAAAATGCGCCGATGCACCGGCTTCAGCCCGTCGCGAACATCCGGAAGCGCACGGCCGACAATGACCGACATCGCGTAGTCGATGTAGGAATCCTTCATCTCCTCTTCGATCGGCCGGAGGATGATCTTTTCATTCATTGCGTATAAGTTTTTTTGTGGTTCTGCCATATTCTTATTCCTTGCTATCGTTTAGACGTCCAAGTTCCGCACGGCTTTCGCGTGGCGCTCGATGAACGCTCGCCGAGGTTCCACGGCGTCTCCCATCAGGATCGAAAAGATCTCGTCGGCCTCGACCGCGTCGTCCAGCGTAACCTTGAGAACCGTCCGCGTCTCGGGATTCATCGTGGTTTCCCACAACTGGATCGGGTTCATTTCTCCGAGGCCTTTGTAGCGCTGGAGCGTCATGCCTTCTTTGCCGTTCACTTTAATGAGCGCCAGGACATCGCGAAGGGCTTTCGTTTCTCTTTTTTCTTTCTCCAGAGAAAGCTCGAAACGCACTTCTTCCCCAGCTTCAAAATCCTCGAAGTCTAGGCTGTACTTCTCGAGACGTTTTTTTGCTTTTTCGAATTCTTTGGCTTCAAAGATCTCTATCAGGTCGTGCATGGGGGGCAGGACTGCTTCCTCTTCCGGCGACTCTTCTTCCTTCCCTTTTCTGGAGGGCTTCTTTTCTTCTTTTTTATTTTCGCCTTTGGCTTTCGCCTCGGCCCGCTCCGCCCTTTCCTCTTCTTTTCTCTCAAGCGCTCTTTTCTTTTCGAGTTCTTTGACGTGCTCCTCGACTTCTTTTTCGGAATAAAGAAAGGTTTCTTCGTTTTTAGCGAGAAGGCGCACGAGATAGGAGGGGAATCCTTTTTTCTTGTCCTGGGCTTCCATGAACCGGTGCCACAAGATGCCTTTTCGCGCAAGCGACCTTTCCAGATCCTCCATGGCCTGCACAAGCTCCATGAGCTCCCGGAGTTCTTTGCCTTCGATCTTGCCCTTAGCGCCGTTCTTTTTGAGCGAGACTCCTTGAAGCCCGAAATCCAGCAACATTCCGTTCATCTGCTCTTCGGTCTGTACATATTGTTCTTCTTTGCCGCGCTTCATTTTAAAAAGAGGCGGTTGGGCAATATAGATATGCCCGTTCTCGAGGAGTTTTTTCATTTTGCGATAGAAAAAGGTTAAAAGGAGCGTGCGGATATGGCTTCCGTCGACGTCGGCGTCGCACATCAGAATAATTTTGTGATAGCGAAGTTTTTCGATATTAAACTCTTCGTCGATCCCGGCTCCGATCGCCGTGATAATGGTCCGGATCTCTTCGTTGGAAAGGATCTTGTCAATGCGGGCTTTTTCCACGTTGAGGATTTTCCCTTTAAGAGGAAGGATGGCCTGGAATCTCCGGTCGCGCCCTTGCTTGGCCGAGCCTCCGGCAGAATCTCCCTCGACGAGATAAACCTCGGTGTTCGCCGGATCTTCGTCAGAACAGTCTGCAAGCTTTCCGGGCAAGGACGCTGATTCTAAGGCTCCTTTACGCCGCGTCAGCTCCCGGGCTTTTCTTGCGGCTTCCCGGGCACGATAAGCCAGCGCTGCTTTTTCCACGATTTTGTTGGCGATGGGAGGATTTTCTTCGAAGAAAGCGCTCAGGCCTTCATAAATCACCGAATAAACAATTCCTTCGACCTCCCCATTCCCGAGCTTGGTTTTGGTTTGGCCTTCAAATTGTGGGCGCGGCATTTTTACGCTGATCACGGCCGCGAGCCCTTCGTTCAAGTCCGTGCCGCTCAAGCCGCTTTCAATGTCTTTTAAGAGGTTCTTATTTTTCGCGTACTGATTCGTGGCGCGCGTCATGGCGGTTTTAAATCCGCTTAGATGCGTCCCCCCCTCGATCGTGTTGATGTTGTTCGCGAACGAGAAAACGTCTTCGCCGTAGCTGTCGTTATATTGAAACGCCGCTTCAACCTCGACTTCGTCCTTAGTGTTGTCCACGTAAAAGATCTTTTTGTGGAGGGGGTTTTTTGAGCGGTTGAGGTATTGTATAAATTCGGAGATGCCTCCCTTATAAAGAAAAACGTGTTCCTTGATCTCTTTTTTGGTGCGTTCATCGCGGATCGTGATGCGCACGCCTTTATTCAGATAAGCGAGCTCTCGCAGCCGGTTGGATAGGACGTCAAAGCTGAACTCGATGCTTTCGAAGATCGTCTTATCCGCCATGAAGGAAACCGTGGTGCCGCGCTCTTTGGTTTTCCCCTTTTCGGAAACTTTGGTGACGGGATGCCCCTTTTCGTACCTTTGCCGCCAGATCTTCCCGTCCCGCCGAACCTCCACCTCGCACCATGTTGAAAGCGCGTTCGTGACCGATACTCCAACGCCGTGAAGGCCGCCTGAAACGCGGTAGGCTTTGTTGTCGAATTTTCCGCCCGCGTGGAGTGTGGTCATGACGACTTCAAGCGCGGATTTTTTTTGGGCTTTGTGAAGATCGACCGGAATGCCTCGCCCGTCGTCGACGACCGTCACGCTGCCGTCGTGCTCGATCACAACGTCCACACGCGTTGCATGCCCCGCGAGAGCTTCGTCGATGGAGTTGTCCACGACCTCATAAACAAGGTGGTGAAGCCCGCGAAGCGTTGTGTCGCCGATATACATCGCGGGCCTTTTCCTGACCGCTTCCACGCCCTCAAGCACCTGGATCTTTGTTGCGTCGTATTTCGCGCTTGTTTCTTCCGCCCTCGTCTTTTTTTCTTTTCCTACCATGACTTTCCCTTTATAAGTTTTCTTATTTCCCAACCAGGACCCGAACTTCTTTGACCGCTTCTTCCCCAAGAGCCGCTTGCGCCCGCTTCAAGAGCGACTGCCGGTATCTCTGGCTGATCTCGAACGCCAGAACAGAATCGTTTACGTGGACGTAAAGAATCCCTTTGGAAGAAAGCTGCGGCCGCGTTTGTTTTGTAAGTTTTTCCCCGGCGATGCTCGGCCAGGAATCTACAAGCAAGCTCCGTTTTTGTTTTTCAGGATCTTCAAACCCTTTGATGACTTTCGGCAGGATCGAGCGAATATCATCCATGAAGAACCGTTCCGGCGCTACGCTTTTCACCCATAAAAATAATTTTTGGACGTTACTGTTATCGTCCGTTTTTCCGTCTAGTTAAGCTGCATCGGCATAATCACGTAAAGATAGCCTTCCCGCCCCTTGATCAGCCCGGGCTTGTCAGGGCTTGTTAAAGAAATGCTGATGTTTTCATCGGAAAGGTTTTTTAATACGTCTAAAAAATATCATG
>CAYMER010000189.1:0-4958 GCA_964389345.1 uncultured bacterium
AAATTTTTGTCGGTGTGGGGGCCAGCCGCGTGCGTCAGCTTTTCAAGAAAGCGGCAAGGATGGCATATGGATTCGGCGGGTGTATTGTTTTTATTGATGAGTTGGACGCGATGGGGTCGCGTCGGACCTTCAGTCAGTTCGGTAGCGGTGAAGGGAATACCACGCAGAACCAGTTGTTGGTGGCGATGGACGGATTGAGTGATAAATCAGAGAACATCATTGTCATCGGAGCGACGAACGCCTCGGAGGATATACTGGATCCGGCGCTTCTCCGGCCGGGCCGTTTTGACCGAAAAGTCTATATCAAAAAGCCGAGTCTCGAAGGCCGCGAATCGCTTTTTCGATATTATTTGAGCAAGGTCAAATACGAGGCAGGGATCGATTGCAAACGCTTGGCGCGCAAGGCGGTCGACAAGTCGCCGGCCGATATCGAGAATATCGTCAAAGAATCCGCGTTGATCGCTACGCGTAATAAAAAAGATGTGGTGGGGCTTAAGGATATCTCAGAAGCGATCGAAAGGATCGAGCTGGGGATGAAGCAAAAGCTCACGGTGAACGCCCGGGAGAGGGAGATGACCGCGTATCACGAGACGGGCCATTTAATCACGACCTATCTGTCACACCCCCGCGATGATGTCTTCAAGGCTTCGATCATTCCGAGGAAATCATCGCTCGGCGTCGTTCATCCCACCTCGATTGAAGAGTGGCACGGCCGGGATCGTGAAACCCTGTTTGCCGATATCAAGATCTGTCTGGCGGGTTATGCGGCCGAGAAGATCAAATTCGATACCACGACGACAGGCGTGACCTCCGATTTCAAACACGCAATGAATCTCGCGCACTTCATGGTATGGGTGTTGGGCATGGGGCCTTCCGGGTTGATCGGGGACTATACAATCTACAAGGACGGTAACGCCCTTCTTCTTTCCGAAGACGTGAAGATGCGTCTCAATCAGGATGTGGACAAGATTCTCAGAGATTGCATGACCGAAGTCGAAACGCTCCTCCGGAAGGAAAAAGATCTCTTCGAACGTTTCGCGCACGAGCTTCTGACCAAACAAGAGCTCGACTACGATGAGATCGAGGCTATTTTCGCGGAATTCGGCAAGGTCAATCCTCGCAGGTCCTATTTGACGCAAGGCACGGAACCTCCGAAGGTTTAAGACTTTGGATCAGGACGCGATGCCAATAAAGGTGCCAGGCACCATTTTAGGGAAAAAGTGCCTGGCATCTTTATTTTTCGCGATGTGCTTTTTGACTCTTTCCGGTTGCGGTTCTGCGACGTATCCGGAAGCCAGCTGTAAAGCGGCTCTCCAGGAGATCGCCCTCAAGGAATATAAGATCCCTCACATCGAAATCGAATTCGTGGGGACGACTCTCGGAGTGTTCCTGCCTCTCGATAAGCTTTTTGCGGCAGACCTTAAAGAGGCCCTGATGAGCGGAAAAATGACGGATATAGAGAGCCTTTTCCAGCCAACAGAAGAGGCTATCGACAAGGTCGAGGACATTCTCTTTTCCATGTCGCGGGTGATGCTCTCGACGGACAAGAAATTTAATTTTTATTACCTGCAGGCCACAGATGTCGAGAAAAGTGGTATGGATCTGACCTTCATCGGGCAGATCGACGATCTCAAGCGGGTGCGGTTCTGGGACATCCCGCGCAGTGAATACCGCAAGCGCATCATCCATGATCTTCACATGAACCGGGCCGCGATTTGGCACCGACCCGTGCGACATTTTTTTAAGGATCTGAATGAGGCTACGGCAAACGATGTCCAAAGCCGTTATTTCCCTAATACCCCTCAGGTCAAATGGGCGGGGGAATTCTTTTTCACGGACGCCGGCGGTTCGGGAGTGCCGCGAGGTCGCGCAAAATGGACGATCCTGGACTTAAAAAGCATTCCGATCCAGGATAATGACATCGTGGTCTATGCCAAGGTGGAGGTCGCTCCCAAGGACCCCGCGGATACCGATCTTAAGCCTAAGGTGATGGAGTATTTGTTCCAGGTGTCGAATGCGGGCGATGTGGAAAAGATACGCCGGATCATTCCAATGGCCTATCTGGATGACAAAATCGCGACGCCTGATTTCACATTCACTCGTGACATGGTTGCCAAAAGCCTTCCGAATTGGGAAACGGAGTTCAAGACGCCGGACATTACGACAGGGGATTTTCTCTCGCGCCAGTTTACACGGCGGTTTCAGATGATCGCCGCTGAAGATGAACGGATCTCCAATACCTTCGCCAACGTCAAGCTCGTGGTCCGTTTTGAACCCCAGCCCCAGGGCTGCTTTTTTTTCAACGCCGTCGCTCCCCTGCGAAACCAGAAAGAAGCTGCTTATACTCCGGGACGGGGGCTTCATGAGGACATCCTCTATTTTTGGGAACGCGTGGCCCGGGAATTCGTGGAGGTCCTTCGGAGTTATAGTTTTCAGGATTATAAGTCCTTGAAATTCCAGCTGTCCCAGGACGAAAAGACGATGACCTGGGCCGCGACCCGGGAAGATCTCGAGCTCTTCCGCCGTCACAAGAAAACCCTCCCCGAGATCCTCGTCCTGTCCGCCGACAACGGTTAATCTTTAAGGCGCTATTTAAGAGAAGTCTCAGGGCTTGAGCTTCGTCACTACTCAGGAATCCCCGGCGAGGATTCCTTCGTTCGCCCTCCACTCCTCGCTCCTCCGCTTCGCGGAGTCCCTGCCCGCTCGTCGTTCTATCCTTGTCTTTCATTCTTTTCATTAATGGTGACAAGGATTGCCCCAATTTCAGATTCTCTGAAATTGATAGGTATTGGGACTAGCGTGCCTCGTCTCAACCCTTCGACTTCTCTTAATTAGCGGAGGCGGGAAGTGTGTTAAGCCACGCTAAGGAGGCCGAGTGCCAGGGTTTTCCAGCGAGGCCGACGCTCGCGAGTGCAGCCATGTCTCGGTGGGACATGGCAAACGTTGGCGAAACACACTTCCCGACGGAGCTCTGGGAGTAAAGGGAGATTAAACATACGAAGCAGAGTGGATTCGTTCCAGCTTTTGCTTTACCGCTCTGGGAGCGGTGATATAATAACGCCCTGTTTCGGAAGGAAGTTCCCCGCAGTAATGTGTTTTTTAAAAACCTATGGAGGCATGTATGGCGGAATTCAAGGGAAGCAAAACATCGGAAAACCTCATGAAATCATTCGCGGGAGAATCCCAGGCCCGGATGCGCTACACCTATTACTCCAAGGTCGCCATGAAAGAAGGCTATCGCCAGATCTCGAACATTTTCCAGGAAACCGCGGATAATGAAAAAGAACACGCCAAGCTTTTTTATGCGCACCTGATCAAACACGGTCTGAATGAAAACCCCGTCACGATCAACGCGACCTACCCTGTGGCGCTGGGCGATACGCTCCATAATCTAAAATATGCCGCCGCCGGAGAAACGGAAGAATGGACGGATCTTTATCCAACGTTTGCGGCGGTCGCAGACCAGGAAGGCTTTGCGGATGTCGCGCGGACCTTCAAGCACGTGGCCGGAGTCGAAAAACGCCACGCGGAGCGCTACAGTAAGCTCCACAACGTCCTGGAACAGCACAAACTCTTTGTGAAGGACGGTAAGGTCTATTGGAAGTGTCTTGAGTGCGGGTACATCGTGGAGGCCTCGAAAGCGCCCGAACGTTGCCCCGTCTGCGATCATCCGCAGGGAAATTTTGAGATCTGGATCGAAAATTATTAAAAAAAGAATCGTTATTGCGAGGAGCCCGTTAGGGCGACGTGGCAATCTCGCTTTTTAAACAGATTGCTTCGCCGTCTTCGCGGCTCGCAATGACAGTTAGCAGTTCAACAGGAGAATTCGAATGGTCATAAAAATCTCTCTCATAGCCGCAATGTTTTTTGGGATAACCGTTTCTTTGGGCTATGCGACAGAGGCAAAAGATCTTTTTCCGGGAGATACATTAGCTTTGGATGTTTTCCTTAAGGATAAGAGTACAAACGAAGAGATCGAAGTAGGCAGGGTCGAAGCCGGGTGGGGGTATCAAAGGGCGAGTTTGGATAATTGCAAAGAAACAGCCAAAGAAGAAGCGAAGAAGAGAAGAATTAATGATTGGGACTATTACTGCTGCACCGTCACTAAAGAAAATGCCTGTGTTACCAAGATAAAGGCTTTTCAATAACGTCAGAGACGAAAGCTTATAGCCCATAGCTCAAAGCTATCAGCTGTTGGCTTTAGTCTAAATTAAAGGAGAAAAGAAATGATCTCATACAAGCAGCTTGGTTTTGTCAATACGCGCGAAATGTTCCAGAAGGCCTTCAAGGGCGGTTACGCGGTTCCGGCCTATAATTTCAACAACATGGAACAGATCCAGGCGATCGTCGTGGCCTGCGTGGAGACGCAATCGCCGGTGATCCTCCAGGTCTCAAGCGGCGCGCGCAAATACGCCGATCAGATCCTCTTGCAGTACATGGGGCAGGGAGCAGTCGAGATGATGAAGGCCTATGCCAAAGAGAAAGGCCTGGGGCCCGTTCCGATGGCGCTGCATCTGGACCATGGCGACACCTTCGAGCTTGCGAAATCCTGCATCGAATCGGGATTTTCTTCCGTTATGATCGACGGGTCGCATCATTCGTTTGAAAAAAACATCGAGTTGACTCGACAGGTGGTCGAGTTCGCGCATAAGAACGATGTGACTGTGGAAGGGGAGCTTGGCGTTCTCGCGGGAATCGAGGACGAGGTCCACGCTGAGCATTCCACTTATACTGACCCCAAAGACGTCGTGAAGTTCGTGAAGGAAACAAACGTTGATTCGCTCGCGATCTCGATCGGGACGTCGCACGGTGCGAACAAATTCAAGCCGGCCCAGTGCACGCGTAATGCCGACGGGATCCTGATCCCGCCGCCGCTCCGTTTCGACATTCTGGCCGAGATCGAACAGAAGATCCCCGGTTTTCCGATCGTGCTGCACGGCGCTTCGTCGGTCCCGGTG